>VGEM01000393.1 GCA_016869315.1 Alphaproteobacteria bacterium
GGTCATGGCAAAGGCCTTCTTCATCGGGCTTGCCAGAAGATTTGCCTTGAAGGCTTCCGTCACCTTGAGGGCGCCGAAGGTGTTGGCGTTGATAATCGCCAGGAACTCGGCCTGATCGAGCGTGCCCGCGGTCTGCTTCGGAACATCGCCCAGCGTGCCGGCGTTGTTGATGATCACGTCGACCGGCTGGCCTTTGTACTTTGCGGCAAGCGCTTCAATCGCCTTCACGTCCATGACATCGAGTTTCTCGACTTTGATCTTGGTGTGCTTGGCGGCGAGCGCCTTGAGTTCGGCGGCCGTGTCGGGGTTGCGTGCGGTCGCGATGACATCCCAGCCCTTTTCGGCGTACTGCTTGACGAGTTCGAGGCCGATGCCACGATTGGTGCCGGTGATCAGCACCGTCGACGCCTGTGCGGCAGTCGCCGCGAACAGCAGTGTCGCCGCGATCAAAACTCTTTTCATGTCGGCCTCCTCAAAAATGGCTGCGGACCCTACGCCGCGCCGGCGCGGTATGCCACGGCGCGAAGCTCGTTATCCACGGTGTAGCCGCGCATGAGCAATGCCGCGAACACTATGAACATGCCGGGAATGATCGAAACACAAATCGTAATCGCGGTCAGGGCCGATGTGGGTTGGGCCACGGGCGCGCCGCCGGTGGAGGCGACGAAACCCGCGGCACCCAATACCGCACCGACGATGACCGGGCCGATCGTTGAGCCGACGTTCTCGACCAGCGTATACGCTGCGGCATAGAGCCCCTCTTGCCGCACGCCGGTGGTGCGGCGATCAAGTTCCATCAGGTCGGGCAGCATGGCCGTGCCGGCGGTCATGCTGCCGGCCGACAAAATGCCCACCGCCAAGAAGCGCGCGAAGGCAACCCAGGTCGGTTCGCTCGGCGAGGCAAAGATCCACGTCAGGAACACGAGCCCGAGACCGATAATGGCGAGGTTATAGGCGGCGCGCTTACTGATCTTGCGCGTCATCAGCCACGCCCAGAACGGCAAGGCGATCAGGCTTCCAAGCGTGTACCCCGTGCCAAAGGGCACCAGGAATCGCTCGTCGCGGCCGAGCACGTAGATGCCATAGAACAGAAGCGTGCCCTGCACCGAGGACTGTGCCAGGAACGTGCAAATCTTCGCGCCGATATAGCAACCAAACGAGCGATTGGCGGCGATGAATCTGAGCTGGTCAGCGAGCGTATAATCTCTGCCCGTCGTCCGCGGCACAAACGGCGCCGCACGCGTCATCCAGAATGTCGCGGCAAATGATCCGACGATAACCATGGCCATGATCGCCCCTGCAGGCCCGAATCCCTCGGGCCGTCCGCCGAAGCGGGCAATCAGCGTCGGAAGCGCGACCGACATCGCGAGCAGGCCGAGGGTGTTGAACAGTACGCGTTGCGACATCAGGATTGTGCGCTCGGTCGTGCTGGTGGTCATTTCGGCCGCCATGGCCATGTAAGGCACCATGAATAGTGACGTTCCCATGGCGATGGCGATCAGGATGACGGCTATCAACGCGATGTTCAGCGCCTCGTTGCCGGTGGCCGACACGTTGAAGATCGCGACGAAGGCCAGCGGCGCGACAACCAGGCCCATGAGCAAGAAAGGCCGGCGGCGGCCCCAGCGATGATCGAATCGATCGGAGAAGCGCCCGATGATGGGATCGATGATCACGTCCACAAACTTGGATAATCCGATCATCAGGCCCGCCGTAGCGGCGCCGATACCGAGTACGCTTGTCATGATGAACAGCGCGTAACTGGTGACAGAGCCGATCATCATGCCGGTGCCCATGGCGCCGGCCGCCCAGCCCAGTT
This sequence comes from Alphaproteobacteria bacterium, assembly GCA_016869315.1. GTDB lineage: Bacteria > Pseudomonadota > Alphaproteobacteria > Rhodospirillales > Rhodospirillaceae > VGEM01. Next base: position 1,820 of record VGEM01000393.1, read on the forward strand.
GCTGCGTGCGTGTCAGTTGTCGGTCGACATGGCTCATTTGGGCCCAGGCGCGCGTGTCACGTCAGGAACGCGATCCAGCTCGTCGGTATTGCCCCACATCGGTCCATCTTCGCCGAAACCGACGACGTTGCCCTCCGGATCGCACACGTAGAACAGCGACACATTTCCCGACGTGTATTCGTCGACCCACGGCGCACCGGCGGCCGTGGCACGGGCCGCGATCTCTTTGGCCTGTTTACTTCCTAAGGTCGAAATGTGACGCGCCATTCGGCTTGACGCTGGAATCACCGGATCAGGTGCGGTCGGGTCGAGACGCGTGATTTCGAGCGCGGCGCCTCCCCCGGCCTTGAAGCCGATCACGCGAGGGCTCCGCGCCCATTCCTCAAATCCGAGTGCAGCGTAGAACGATGCCAGTTTCTCGGGCGTTTTCGAGCGCAGCACCACCCAGCCAATGCCGCGCATCTCGATCGGTTCAGCGCTCACCGTCACTGATGCCAGCACCAGGACGATCAGTGCCGCTACTCGGACTCCTGCGTGTGCCATCGATTGCCCCCCTGCCCTACCTGTCGATAGGATACACCCGATTCCAGAAGAAACGCGACAAGGGGACTGCAATGCATAGACACACCGTTCTGTTCAATTTGAAGGATGGCCTGGCCGAATCCGAGACCAAGCGCGTGATCGACTCGCTCCGGACGCTGAAGACGATCTCGGTCGTCAAAGGAATGATGATCGAAAAGAACAAACTGCCGGCCGGACCCAAGGCGCCCTTCGAGTGGCTGATGGTCGCCGACTTCGCCAATGACGCCGACCGCGAGGTCTACGAGAAAGATGCGCACCACGTGAAAGTGATTAAGGGCGACTTCGTGCCGGCGGTGAAGGACTACATCATCTCCGACGTCAATTACTGATGGCCGATTCGCACAGCGACGGCATCGACTGGCCGGCGGCCTCGAAAGCGTTCGACGAGCTGCTAGTGCCGACCATGTTTCAACCATGGTCGGACGACGTGGTTACGCGCGCCGGTATAAAGGCCGGCGACCATGTCATCGACCTTGGCTGCGGCACCGGGCCGGCGGCGCTCTCAGCCGCCGCGCGCGCAGGCAAGAACGGCCGCGTGACGGCGGTCGATGCGCAGCCGGCAATGATGGCGATCGGCAAAGCCAAGCCCAACCCGGGCGCGCCGATCGAGTGGGTGACCGGCGATGCCCAGGCGCTGACGTTCGCTACCGGCACATTTGATGTCGCCATTGCCTGCCACCTTCTTCAGCACTTGCCCGATCCCGCCAAGTGCCTGTCAGAGGTCAGGCGGGTTCTGAAACCGGGGCGCCGGTTTGCCACCACCTGCTGGCGGCATTTCGATCACTGCCCTGCCTATGGCTCGCTCATCCGCGGCATGGCGCGCGAAGCGAACATCGAGCCTGAAAAAGTTCACGCCGCCGCCGGATACCGGCTCGGCGATGCCGACAAGCTCAAGGGCCTGCTGGCCGGCGCCGGCTTCAAGGACATCGATCTGGTGACGCTGTCGAAGCCGACGCCTTTTTCATCGGCGGATGGTTTCATCGACGCCGTGTCGAAAGGCGGACCCTTCACACGGAAGTCGCT
>VGEM01000394.1 GCA_016869315.1 Alphaproteobacteria bacterium
GATTCTCGCCGCCGGCACCGACCGAACACTCGGCCCGACCCTGCACCAGGAACTGGGATACATCGCCGAAGCCGGCATTGCGCCGTTCGACATCATCCGCATCGCGACGCTGAATGCCGCCTACTACGTCGGTCGTGACAAGGACCTTGGCTCGATCGAAGCCGGCAAGCTCGCCGACATGGTGCTGCTCGACGCCGACCCGGCCGCAAATGTCGCCAACTTCGCCAGGATCAACACGGTGATCAAGGACGGCAAAAAGGTCGACCGGTCGAAGCTGGATTTGCCGGTGAACAAGAAGACATAACCCGCACTCCTGGGGGCACTCTTGCCTGCGCAAGGTGGTCATTTGCCGTACCGTCATGCCGCGCGAAGGCGCGGCATCCAGAGTTTTCTGTTTATGCCAACAAGCGAAAACCTCTGGACCCCGCGGTCAAGCCGCGGGGTGACAGTTGGTTTTTGGGGGACACGATGATCCGCATCGCTATTGCCGCCGTTGCCGCCACTCTCCTGTCCGCGCCCACGGTCGCCGCCGACAAGGTACTCAAGGTCGCGATCGGATTTGTCTCGGCCAAGCGGGGCAATCCGTACGAGGGCATTTCCATTCCGCCGGTGTTGCCGCATCACGCGGTGTTCGACACCCTGACAACCCTCGACAAAAAGGGCCAGGTTGCGCCGGCATTGGCGCTGTCGTGGACCGCCGAGGCCCCCGACCGCTGGGTGTTCAGGCTGCGCTCCGGCGTCAGCTATACCAATGGTGAACCGTTTAACGTCGATGCGTTGATTGCTTCGGCCGAGCACATGGCGACGCCCAAGGGCCGCGCCGAGACCATCGGCAGTCAGATGAGCCAGGTCGCGCGCGTCGAACGGATCGACGATCTGACGGCGCGCGTCCACCTCTCCGAGCCCGATGGCCTGTTTCCGCTCCATGCCGCCTCGTGGCGGGTGCCGGCGCCCAAGGCCTACGCCGAACTGCCGCGCGATCAGTTCGACGCGGCGCCGGTCGGCACTGGCCCGTTCAGGGTCACGGCATGGGAGGCCGGCAAGGTGATCATGGTCGCCAATCGCCAATCGTGGCGGGCGCCGAAGTTGGATGGCCTCGAGATCGTCGAGGCGCCGGACGAGACCTCGCGCCTGCAAACATTTCTGTCTCGCGCTTCGATGTTGGTAATGGGCGTCGCGCCCGACAATCGCGCCGAAATCGAAGCCGTGGGCGGCGTGATGTTCACGCGCAAGACGCTGATGGTCCACTTCTACGGTTTCCACACGACGCAAGACACGCCCGACCGTGATACCCCAATCCGTGATACCCCGATTAAGGATCCGCGCGTCCGGCTCGCCCTCAATCTCGGGGTCGATCGCGAATCGATCATCAAGACGGTGCTGCTCGGCACCACCACGCCGGCAAGCCAGCTCGCGCTGCCTGGCACGTTTGGCTATGCCGACGCGCTGAAGCCTTACCCCTACGACCCCGAGCGGGCGAAGAAACTGCTGGCCGAGGCCGGATATCCGAATGGCCTGACGCTGACATTGGGATTGACCGCCGGCCTCAGGCCCTCGGATACCCTGAACGCCCAGCAGGCCGCCGCCGATCTCGCCAAGATCGGCGTCAATCTGGAAATCCTGACGCGCCCGCAGCAGAAGCAGCAACTCGACATGTTCACCGGCAAGCTCGACGTGGACTTGTTTACGATGTTCACCCGCAGCGTCGACGCCATGGCCGACTACCGGCACCGCAGTTGCCTCCGCCCCGTGCTGGCGCGCATGCCGTTTCACTGCGACCCGGCCATCGTTGATGTCGCGAAGCGCGCCACCGCCGAGACCGATCTGGAAAAACGCGCCGCGCTGTATCGTCAGGTCGCCGAGTTGGAGTACGAGAGCCCGGCCGGCATCGTGCAATGGCAAGGCGCCGAATTCGACGCGCTGTCGCCCAAGATCACCGGTTACGATCCGGCCTACGACTTGATGCGACTGGACGAGATCGATTTGAGGCCATAGTCACCCCGATTATCGCCCTGGCGCAAGCCGGGGCGCAACTTTCACCATGCGCAGTTTAAGACGGATCCTGGCTTTCGCCAGGACGACAGGAGGGAGCCGCTAATACGCCCGCTCGATGCAGAAATCGATCACGTCGAGCAGCACGGTTTTGACCTTGCCGTCGGGGAAAATGCCGAGGGCGTCGCGGGCGATGGCGCCGTAGTGGCGGGCGCGGGCAACCGTATCGGCGAGGCTGTGGTGCTTGCGCATCAGGTCGATCGCCCGCGTCAGATCGCCGTCGTCCTGCTTCAAATCTTCGAGCGCGCGTTTCCAGAACGCGCGCTCGGCCTCGTCGCCGCGGCGGAAGGCGAGGATCACCGGCAGCGTGATCTTGCCCTCGCGGAAATCGTCGCCCACCGTCTTGCCGAGTTCCGCCTGGCGCGCCGAATAGTCGAGCACGTCGTCGATGAGCTGGAACGCGATGCCGAGATTGAGACCGTAAGTGCGAAGCGCTTCTTCCTCGACGTCGGGCCGGTCGGCGACGACCGCGCCGATCCGCGACGCCGCCGCGAACAACTCGGCCGTCTTGCACTGAATCACCTCGAGGTACTGCGCTTCGCTGGTCTCGGTGTCGTTCGAGGTGATCAGCTGATGCACTTCGCCTTCGGCGATCACCGACGATGCGCGCGAGAGAATTTGCAACACCTTGAGCGAGCCGTCCTCGACCATCAGCTCGAAGGCGCGGCTGAACAGGAAATCGCCCACCAGCACGCTGGCCTGGTTGCCCCAGATGGCATTGGCGCTTTCCTGGCCGCGTCGCAGGTTGCTGTCGTCGACCACATCATCATGGAGCAGCGTCGCCGAATGAATGAACTCGACACAGGTGGCGAGCTTGACCTGGCGCTCGCCGCGATAGCCGCACAACTGGGCGGCGGCGAGGGTGAGCAGCGGGCGCAGCCGCTTGCCGCCGGCGGCAATCAGATGCCCGGCCAGCTGTGGAATGAGGGCCACCGGGCTGTGCATCCGGGCAATGATGGTCTGGTTGACGGCGCGCAGGTCGGCGTCCACCAGCTCGACCAGGGCGTCGAGGGCGGTGGCCTTGGCGCGGCGTTGCGATTCGAGCGAGACGACCTGAGCCACGGGTAATTTAACCTCCGAACCATCCCGACCTTACGGGTGCTCAAATCCCGGTGCAAGTCGGGTCGGCGTTCAATTCCTTGCGATAACGCAAAGGGTAAGCCACCCTCCAGTCTCATGCGGGAATTGCTGCGCACGTCAGACATCGTCCTGATCTCGGCCCTCCGCGCGACGCTGGCCGCGCGCGGCATCGAGCTGTTCGAATTCGACGGCCCGATCGCCGATACCTTCGCGGGATTCAGCGACTTTCCGCGCCGGCTGTTCGTGTGCGACGAAGATCACGCCGCCGCCGAGCGGCTCGCGCGTGA
>VGEM01000395.1 GCA_016869315.1 Alphaproteobacteria bacterium
CACGCGTTGCTCGTCGAAGCCGAACAAGCCGAGTTTGGCGCCAATCACGGCGAGGTAGGTGCCTATTTGCTTGGTCTTTGGGGTTTCAGCGATTCGATTGTCGAGGCCATAGCCCATCACCATCGCCCGAGCCTCTATACGCGCACCCCGGCTCCAGTTCTGATAGCCCTTCACGCCGCGCAGTACCTCACGCGCGTTTATGGCGGCCGCTCGGCACAGCGCGTGCATGTCGACGCCCTCGATACCGAGTACCTTGCCGCAGCAGGGCTTTCCGGGCGTCTCCCGGAGTGGCAGAAAGTATTCGAAAACCTGAGTGGAACCTGGTCCCATGACTGAGCCTGGCCCCGCCTCCGCCACCGTCCTGTTCGTCGACGACGAAAAAAATGTCCTGTCGGCGATGCAACGCCAGCTGAGACGCGATTTCAGCATGGCGTTCGCGAACAGCGGCGACGAGGCGGTCAAGCTCCTCGAGACAAACCGGAACCTCGCGGTCGTGGTTTGCGACATGCGCATGCCGGGCATGGACGGCGTAGCCACGCTCGCCGAATTCGAAAAGCGGAGCCCCGACACGGTTCGAATCATGCTGACCGGCAATGCCGATCAGGAAACCGCCATTGCCGCGATCAACCGGGGCCGAATTTTTCGCTTCCTCAATAAGCCCTGCGCGGAAGATGTCCTAAGGACGGCAATCGGCGACGCCCTGCGCCAGCACGAACTGGTCACCGCCGAGAAATCGCTCCTCAACCAGACCCTGACCGGCGGCGTCAAGATGCTGGTCGAGGTTTTGTCGCTCGTCGCGCCCGAAGCATTTAGCCGGGCCACCCGGGCGCGGGCGTGGGTCCGGCCATTGGCGCAACGTCTCGGCATCACCAACCGCTGGGAGATCGAAGTGGCGACGATGTTGGCCCCGATCGGGTTGATCGCCGTCCCGACCGAAGTTGTCGAAAAAGCTCGTACCTCAAATTCGACGTTGAGCGCCGCCGAAGCAGCGATGATCGCGCGGGCGCCCGATACCGGACGCAAACTGATTTCGCACATCCCGCGGCTCACGAATGTCGCTGAATTCGTCTACCTTCAGGATCGGGGATTCGGCGGACGGGGATTCCCCGACGACGGACCGAAGCTCGACGCGATTCCCATGGGCGCGCGGGTGGTCAAGCTCCTCAAGGATCTCGCTGAAGCAAGTACCGGCGACACGCCACCACCGGCTGCCGTCGGAAAACTTGTCCAGAACGCCGGCGACTACGACCCGTCCATCTTGGATATCGCCAAGCAACTGTGGGGCAACGTTGCCGCACCGACAGCCGAGGAAAAACCCGCGACGATCAGGAAGTCGGTGCCGTTGGATGGGCTGCTCCCCAATGACCTCATTCTCTCTGCCATCCGGTTCAAGAGCGGCAAACTGTTACTGTCGGAGGGTATCAGGGTTTCCGTGGCGCAGATTGAACGACTCAGAAATCTCCGGGGCCTCGAGCCCATCACTGAACTTATCGAGATCGAACGCGCCACTTCACCGCAAGCGGCCTAACTTTTTTTCTGTTCAACCAAGACTGGCCGTGGGGCAGGACGTTCCGGGAGCCGTTCCCAGCTTTCGGCATCCGTAAATTTGGACGCCGCGCTGTCCCGTTGCCACGGCTGCAGGCACCGATCACGCCTGATTGAAATCGGTATCCTCGACCGTCGGCGCGGAATCGTCGACGCCCCACATCTCTTCACGTTGCTTCTCGGCGAATTTGGCGCCGAAGATCGAGACTTCGTAGAGCAACACCAGGGGAATCGCGAGACCGATCTGGCTGATGACGTCGGGCGGCGTCACGATACCGGCAAAAATGAAGACGCCCACAATGGCGTATCGGCGCTTCTCGATCAGGCCGGCCGCGCTGATGATGCCGACGCGCGCGAGGAGGACAAGCAACACCGGCAATTGGAAGCTGATGCCAAAAGCAAAAATCAGCGTCATCACCAGCGAGAGATAATCGCCGACCCGCGCCTCAAGTTGAATGGGCATCACGGTCTCGTCGGCCGTGGTTTGGAATCCGAGGAAGAATCTCCAGGCCATCGGCATGATCAGGCCATAGACCAAGAGTCCACCGAGAAAGAACAACACCGGGCTCGCCAGCAAGAACGGAAGGATGGCCGCGCGCTCGTGTTTATAAAGCCCCGGCGCGATGAACAACCACATCTGGTTGGCGAAGACCGGAAACGTGATGAACGCGGCGGTGAAGAAAGCGACTTGAATCTGGGTGAAGAAATTTTCCGCCAGATGCGTGTAGATCATGCGGTTGGTCCCGCCGACTTCCTTCATGGCGGATGCCAGCGGACGAATCAAGAAATCGAGGATGTTCGGCGCGAAATACATCGCGACCAGGAACGTGACCACGAGTCCCGCCGCCGAATAGACCAAGCGCTGACGCAGCTCCATCAGATGATCGAGCAGCGGCATCGTATGACTGTCGGGGTTCTCCGCCATGGCTCGTAATGCGTGGGTTAGGCCGCGGTCGCGGGCTTCGGCACGGCGGCCGGTTCGGCGGACGAAACGGTCGCCAGCGGCGTCGGATCCGACGCGGGTGTGGCACCCGCGGCAGCGCCGGCGGCCTGAGCGGCGGTATCGGCCGCGGTCACCGCAGTCTGCACCTCGCCTTTCAGCGTTCCCACGGCATCGCTGAGTTCCTTGCCGAACTCACCGGTCGGATCGATCAGCTTCTCGACCTCGGACCCAACACTGACGCTGGTGACTTGCTGTACGGTCTTCTTGACGTCCTCGACCTCGGCCTCGCGCAGCATATCGTTCCAATGACCCTGGAATTCGCCGGCCAGCTTGCGGGCCTTGCGCGTGAACTGCGCCATGGTCTTCATCGCCTTGGGCAATTCCTTCGGCCCAAGGACGACAGCGGCCACGATGCCGATGACGAAGAATTCCGACCACGCGATGTCGAGCATGCTAATCGCCAAAGCTACGAGCGGTTACCATAAGGACCGCCCGTGAAATAATCAGGTAGACGCAGCGTCCTTTTCCTTGGCTGCGGCTTCGATGGGCTTGGGCGCCTCGCTATCGCCAGGCAGCTCTTCCTTCAGGCCTTTCTTGAAGGCCGTGATGCCCTTGGCCAGATCACCCATCAGGCGCGGAATCTTGCCCGCCCCAAACAGCAGCAGAACCACCGCCAGGATGATCACCCAGTGCCAAATGCTGAACGTCCCCATTTCCAGATACTCCAAAGGGTTAGCGACCGTCTTTAAGACGAATCATTGCAGAAACCGGCCGGCCCCGCAATGCGTACAGGAGGCCTCGTTCATGCCTTATTTAGGGCGCTCAGGAGGGTTCGGAAACCCCCTCCCCACTTGATTCTGCCTGGCCGGAATCGTCGTCACGCAGTGGCTCAAGCGCTTCGTCGCTCTGATCGGTATCGAACGGCGCCA
>VGEM01000396.1 GCA_016869315.1 Alphaproteobacteria bacterium
GGCCATCTCCGTCAGGTAGCGATCGGCGTCGGCGTGGTATGCATCCTGCAGATCGCGCCACATGGCGAGCTGGTTGGTGATCCAGGCCTGCAGCTGGTTCATCACGACCGGATCGTTCTCCAACAGGTCGATGGCCTGTGCCATCGGCATTTCGTCGTTGGGATTGATGTTGTTGGCCTTCATGATCTCGTTGACGCGGCGCATGGCGGCCGCTTGAAAATCACGATTGATGAAACCGCGCAGTGACGTGCGGAAATGCTCGGCGCTTTCCAGCGTCAAGGTCGGCATACGTTCGAGCCGACCAATCTGGCCGCGCAACTCGACGTCGCCCGAGAACTTGGCATGCGCTTTGGCACTGGCCAGCATGGCGGCGCCGGAAGCGACGCTTGAGCCCAGCAAACGGCGACGATTAAGATAAATCGACATTTTGAAACCTCCCCAGGTTATGGCGATGGCTACAGGCTACGCCCGCCGGGCCGGATCGCCAAAAGATTCTCGGGGTCTGCAGGGGTATGAAATCCTGGGTACGGTTTCCGCGCTGCACCCAAACCGGTAGGATCAGGCCACCTACCCTGCCCCGGAGGCTCGATGCCGACATTGAACCGCAGCCAATTTCTCAAGTTTTCCGTTGGGTTGGCGGCTGCAGCAGCAGCGCCGTCGCGTGCCAATGGCCAGGCTCGTAAAGCGACGCCCAAGGGCGCCGAAACTGTCCTGACCGATGCCATCGTCCTGACGATGGATGAGCAGCGCCACGCGTATTGGTCGGGCTTTGTGTGGATGAAAGACGGCCGGGTGTCTCGAGTCGGGCCGATGGATCGTCTCGGCGAGGTACCGCCAACGGTAACGCGCCGTACGCTCAAGAACCGATTGATCATGCCGGGTCTGATCAACTGTCACACGCACCTGTCGAACGGCGCGTTACGGGGCCTCTACGACGAGATGCCGCTCGAATTGTGGTTTGCCAAGGGCATGTGGCCGGTGCTCGACGGCCTCGATCGCAAGAACGGCGAAGCGGGCGCATATCTGGCAATTCTGGAGCTGATGTCGACAGGAGTTACGACCACGGCCACCGGCGAGATCGCATCCCCGCACCCTGAATTGATGGACGGCGTTCTGACAGCGGTCGAAAAGTCTGGAATGCGCGCGGTCGTATCGCGCATCTCGATGGACTCCGCCGACGAATCGAGTCCCGCGCAATTTATTCAAAAGGGCTATCGCGACACGCCCACGTTTGCGGCTGATGAAGTGCGTCGACTGCAAAAGCGTTTCAATTCCGATCGCATCTCGGTTGTGCCGGAAGCGCTCGGCGTCATGCGCTGCACGGAAGAAATGGTGCGGTCGCTGCACGCCTTATCGCGCGAGACCGACTGCCACTTCACGATGCACGCCGCCAGCTCCCAGGACGAACGTGACGGCAGCCGCAAGCGTTTCGGGCATGGCAGTATCACCGAGTTGGAGCGGCGTGGCGTCTTGGGGCCAAAAACACTTCTGGCACATGCCGTGTGGCTCGACGACGGCGAGTTGAAACTTGTTGCCGAACGCGGAACCGGGCTTTCGCACAACCCTGTCTCGAACGCCTACTACGCCTCGGGCGAAGCACGGCTCAAAGACCTGGTCTCGGCCAAGTGTCGGGTTGGTCTCGGTGTCGACGGCTCGTCCACCAACAACGGCCAAAACGTTTGGGAAACGATGAAGATGGCCATGCTGTTGCAGAAGGCCGCGCTCGAGCAGGCAAGTTTCGGATCGGCGGAGTTGGCGCTTGAACTGATGACGCGTGGCGGGGCCGCAGCCTTGCACATGGAAAACGAGATCGGCTCGCTCGAGGTCGGGAAAAAAGCCGACTTGATCGTGATCGACATCGACCGACCTTCGCTGGCGCCACGCCAGACGATCGTGTCTAACCTCGTCTACTCGAATGATCCCTGGGCCGTGCGTGATGTCTACATCGACGGCGAAATTGTCGTGAGCGACGGCGTGCATCGCACCATCGACAAACCATCGGCCATCGACAATGCGCGATTGGCCCTCGGCCGTGTGCTCAAGACTGCGGGCCTGGAAGATTACATGGCGACACGCAGTTCCTGGACCTGGAAGTAACGGAGGCCGCAATGGTGGATTGGGTAGACGTTGGCGCCGCCGACGATCTGGCAAAGGCCGGCGTCAGCAGGTGTGTGACGCCAAAAGCACGCCTGGCTGTGTCGTTTCGCGACGGCACGTTTGGCGCCATCGCCAGCGCCTGCAACCATGCCGGCGGGCCACTGCGCCAGGGGCATCTCGATGGCGAACGCGTCGTGTGCCCCTGGCATCAATGGCGTTTCCATCGCTGCAATGGCCACGGTGCCACCGCCGAGCAAGGCAACGTTCAGTCTTATCCGGTCAAGGTTGAGGATGGGCGCGTGCTTGTGGATGTCGGCACGGCGACGTCCCGCGTAGGTTCGAAACGCGCACCGCATCCCCTCGCTCGCCCGGTCGAGCGTGCGCCGGGACCGCTCCGGCTCGCCGGTATCTCGACTACCGCCATGGACCCCGATAACCGGCGTTTTTCGGGCTCGGACCATTTGCTCGGTATCGCGCTCGACTCGGCGAGAAGTGCGGGCGCCGAAACGCAGATGATCCGTCTCGACGACCTCAAGTTCCACGCCTGCCGCGGCTACTATTCGAAAGCGGCCGGCGCCTGCACCTGGCCATGCTCCATCACGCAAATGCACGCCGATGACGAACTGACACCGGTCTACGAGGCCCTGGTTTACTGGGCCGACGCCATTGTCGTCGCGACACTGATCCGTTGGGGTGCCGCATCGTGGCTCTATTTCAAGATGGCCGAGCGGCTCAACTGCATCCAAAACGCCATCACCACCAAGAACAAGGTGCTGATCAAGAACAAGGTGGCCGGGTTCATCATCGTCGGCGGACAGGACAACATCCAAAGCGTCGCTGGCCAAATGATCTGCTTTTTCGCCGAACTCGGCTTTTTGTTTCCGCAATTCCCCTATATCGCCCATTCGCGCGGCTGGTCGCACGAAGACATGGAGAACAATGTCGAACACGTGCGGACATCGCCGGAAATCGCCGAAGGCGCGCGCGAACTGGCGGAACGTTGCTTGGCCTATGCCCAACAACTGTTGGACTCTGAAGGAACGCCCGACAGCATCGCCCGCGGCGGCCGCAAAGCAAATCATTAGGTATCAGGCAAACACATGGATTCTTCCCTGGTTTTTCCGTTCGCTGAACCGCCACGACCGGGTGAAGTGCGCGAGGTCGCGCCCGGTGTCTTGTGGCTTCGCATGCCGCTGCCCTTCGCGCTCGATCACATTAATCTCTGGGTCCTCGACGACGGTGACGGCTGGACGCTGGTCGATACCGGCATCGACACCGAGATCACCCGCGAGCTGTGGGACAAACT
>VGEM01000397.1 GCA_016869315.1 Alphaproteobacteria bacterium
GTCACATGTGGCAACTCCGATCAGGCGGTCGGCACCTTCGAGCTTCATCGCGATCTTGCCGTTGCGGAAGATGTTGACGAAGTCCGACAGATCATTGCGCCGCGCTGTGCCGGTCGAGGTCGCAAACATCACGTTGAGCTGACCCCAGGTGCTCTCATCCTCCGGCAGCGGCATGACGGTTGAGATCGTCTCGCCCTCTTTGAGCGGCAGCAAGTTGACCATCGCCTTGCCGCGGCTTTGCGGCGTGCCGAGAGGCAGTTTGTAGACCTTAAGCTTGTAGACCATGCCGGCGGTCGAGAAGAACAGCACCGGCGTATGCGTGTTAACGACATAAAGCGAGGTGACGAAATCCTCTTCCTTGGTTGCCATGCCGGCGCGGCCCTTGCCGCCGCGACGCTGAGCGCGATAGGTCGCGAGCGGCACGCGCTTGATCCACCCCGAATTGGTGACGGTGACCACCATATCCTCGCGCTGGATCAGATCCTCGATGTCGGTCTCGAATTCGAGGTCTTCGATCGTGGTCCGGCGCGGTGTCGCGTACTCGGTCTTCATCTCGACCAGTTCGTCGCGCATGATCTTGTAGAGCCGCTCGCGCGAGCGGAGGATGTCGAGATAGTCGGTGATCTGGCCGCCGAGCTCCTTCAGCTCGGCGTGGATCTTGTCGCGTTCGAGGCCGGTCAGGCGATGCAGACGAAGATCGAGGATCGCCTTGGCCTGCGCTTCCGAGAGCTTGTAGACCCCGTTGACGACCTTGCGGTCTGGCTCGTCGATCAACATGACCAGCGGCTCGACATCGGCGGCGGCCCAGTCGCGCGCCATCAACTGCTCGCGGGCGACATTGGGGTCGGGCGCCTTGCGGATCAGCGCGATCACTTCATCGAGGTTGGCGACGGCGATGGCGAGACCGACCAGGGTATGTGCGCGATGACGCGCCTGGCCCAGCTCATAGACCGTGCGCCGGCGAATCACTTCCTCGCGGAAGGCGATAAACGCCGTCAGCATCTGGCGCAGCGTCATCAGCTCGGGTTTGCCGGCATTGATCGCCAGCATGTTGACGCCGAAGGACGACTGCAGCGGCGTGTATTTGTAGAGCTGGTTCAGCACCACCTCGGGCACCGCGTCGCGCTTGAGTTCGACCACGACGCGCACGCCGTGACGGTCGGACTCATCGCGCATCTCGCTGATGCCTTCGATGCGCTTCTCGCCCACCAGCTCGTTGATCTTCTCGAGCATGGCGGCCTTGTTCACCTGGTAGGGCACTTCGGTGACGATGATCGCGGTGCGATCCTTGCCGACGTTCTCGATCTCGGCGCGACCGCGCAGGACAACCGCGCCCCGCCCCGTCGCGTAACCGGCGCGGCAACCGGCATGGCCAAGGATGATGCCTCCGGTCGGGAAATCAGGCCCGGGCACGATCTCCATCAGCTTGTCGTCGGTCGTCGCCGGATCGTCGATCAACGCGCAACACGCATCGACGACTTCGCCGAGATTGTGGGGCGGAATGTTGGTCGCCATGCCGACGGCGATGCCATTGGCGCCGTTGACGAGCAGATTGGGAAAGCGCGCCGGCAAAACGATCGGCTCGAACACGCTTTCGTCGTAATTCGGCTGAAACTCGACGGTGTCGCGATCGATGTCGTCGATCAGCGAATGCGCCGCCTTGGCAAGGCGCGCTTCGGTGTAGCGCATCGCCGCGGGCGGATCGCCGTCCATCGAACCGAAATTGCCCTGGCCGTCGATTAGCGGCAGGCGCATCGAGAAGTCCTGCGCCATGCGCACCATGGCGTCGTAGATCGCCTGGTCGCCGTGCGGGTGATACTTACCCATCACGTCGCCGACGATGCGCGCCGATTTGCGGAACGGTTTGTTGTATTCGTAACCGCTCTCTTTCATCGAAAAGAGAATGCGGCGATGGACCGGTTTGAGACCGTCGCGCACGTCGGGCAACGCGCGGCTGACGATCACGCTCATGGCGTAATCGAGGTAGCTGCGCTTCATCTCGTCTTCGATCGTGACGGGACGAATATCGAAGTCCGACGGTCCGCCGGGCGGTGCCGCTGACGGTGGTTCTGAGGGCGGGCTGCCCGCGCCGTTTACGTCGGCTTCAAGGGCAGGCTCTTCGGGGGCTTCGCTCACCGGGGTCGATCTTTCAGAGGTTCAGTCCAAGCGCCAAAATTGGCCGCACATTTTGCACTGCAAACGCCGGACAAACCCGGGCACCCCGAGACCAATCCCCGCCGTCGCGGCCCTGTTCTGGGGCCGACGCAGACAGCAAGTTTAACAAACTGACTGGAAACGCAACACCTTGACTTCGCGGAAAGATGTCACCCCAAATCTGCCGCACCCGACCGTGCCTGTGGATAACTTTTTGTTGTTTTCCTTAGGAATAGACCGCGCTTTTCACGTGACACCCGAATCGGCCCGCGCGGCAAATACGCGCATCATGCGCGGATCCAAATGATCCTGAACTTCGGGCGATCAAATCAGAGACTCGATGGCTTTGGGCGACATGATTGAATTGTCGCGCAGATCAATTCCACCGCCAGATATTGCAGCGCAACAACCGCTAGAACGGAATATCGTCGTCCATGTCGGGGCCGCCTTTGCCGCGGCCGCCACCACCGCTGCGCATACCACCGCCCTCAGATGATGGGCCGGCATCCCAGCCGGCGTCGCGGTCATCGCCCATGCCCCCGCCGCCGCCAGCGCCCCCGCCACCGCCGCCACGGCCGTCGAGCATCGTCAGCTCGCTGTTGAAGCCCTGCAGCACGATTTCGGTCGAATATTTGTCCTGGCCGTCCTTGTCCTGCCACTTGCGGGTCTGGAGCTGGCCGCAGACATAAACCTTTGAGCCCTTCTTCAGATACTGTTCGGCGATTTCGGCGAGACGGCCGAAGATCACCACGCGATGCCACTCGGTCTTCTCCTTGCGCTCGCCGCTCGCTTTGTCGCGCCAACTTTCCGACGTCGCGAGACTCAGGTTCGCGACCTTGTTGCCGTTCTGCATGGTGCGCACTTCGGGATCCTTACCGAGGTTGCCAATCAGAATGACTTTATTGACGCTGCCGGCCATGGTTCATTGTCCTATCAAATGCGCGCGCGACCTTAACGACGGATCGGATGTAACCAAAGCCCAAGGAACGAGTTGTCCACAGGATTTAATCACGGCCCAGACTCTAAAGTCGGCATCCTTAATTGTACATGTTTTGTTCTCATTAGATATCAATAAGTTACAATAATCGCCACAACCTGAGGTTCGAACATGAGATGGCAAACGCTGATCACCTTGGCGATCTTGATCACGCTGGCGAACGGGGCCACGGCCCAGAATCAGGTGCTACCGCAACGAACGATTCAACATCAGGTCATCGCCGAACGCATCGTCAGCCAGCTCCACCTCGA
>VGEM01000398.1 GCA_016869315.1 Alphaproteobacteria bacterium
ACCTGGGCGTCGGCAACGGCGCGGGTTGCATCCGTAAATCCAAGGGCGCCGGCCTCGGCCAGCAGGCCCATTTCGGCCAGCTCCTTGCCGGCCAGACCCTTGGTCGCGGCGCCGTAGACGTAGACCTTGGCCAGCGCGTGTTTCCGCGCGCGCCGTGCGACATATTCGACCGTCGCCTCATCGTCGATCACCGGGTTGGTGTTCGGCAGCGTCACCATGGTCGTCACGCCGCCGGCCACCGCCGCCTCGCCGCCGCTCTTGAGGCTCTCCTTGTGTTCCTCGCCCGGTTCGCGCAATTGAACGCGCATGTCGATCAGGCCGGGTGCAAGGCAGTAGCCCTGACAGTCGACCACTTTGACGTCGGAGGGTGGGCGGTTGTCGAATAGTTTGGCGCCCACGGCGGCAATCTCTTCGCCGATGGTGAGCAATTGGCCGGGGCCATCGAAGCCCGAGGCGGGATCGATCACGCGGGCGTTGACGTAGGCGACTTTGCCTGGGGGCGCGAGGCTCATTTTCCGCCCCCTGCGACGGCAGCCGTCGCATTCAGAGCGGCATTGTTGCCGGCAAGAATTTTGAGCACGCCCATGCGGACGGCGACACCCAATTCGACCTGCTCGCGAATGGCGCTGCGTTCGTAATCGTCGGCGACGTCGGAGTCGATTTCGGTGCCACGATTCATCGGACCCGGGTGCATGATCAGCGCATCGGGTTTGGCCTGCGACAGCTTGGCGCGATCGAGGCCGAAGAACCGGAAATACTCGCGAACCGACGGAATGAAGCTTCCGCGCATCCGCTCATTTTGAACGCGGAGCATCATCACAATGTCGGCGTCTTTGAGGCCCTTCGACATGTCGGTGAAGATTTCAACGCCGAGCTGATCGATGCCGCTCGGGATCAGCGTACGCGGCGCGATGATGCGAACCCGGGCGCCCATGGTCAGCAACAGGTGGAAATTCGAGCGTGCGACCCGGCTGTGCAGCACGTCGCCGCAGATGGCCACAATCAACCCGCTAAGCCGGCCTTTGCGTCGGCGGATGGTGAGAGCATCGAGCAAGGCTTGGGTCGGATGCTCGTGGCTGCCATCGCCGCCGTTGACCACCGAGCAATTGACCTTATCGGCCAGCAGCTTGACCGCGCCCGAGTCCGGGTGACGCACCACCAGTACGTCGGGGTTCATGGCGTTGAGCGTCACCGCGGTGTCGATCAGCGTCTCGCCTTTGGACACCGAGCTTGTTTCAACCTGCATGTTGATGACGTTGGCGCCAAGCCGCAGCGCGGCCAGCTCGAACGATGTCCGGGTGCGGGTCGAGTTCTCGAAGAACAGATTGACGATGGTGCGACCGCGGAGATCGTTGGCGGTTTTGTCGGGGCCCCGATTAAACGCGATGTAGGGCTCGGAAATATCAAGTAAGTGATTGATTTCTAATGGATTAAGGCCTTCAATTCCCAGCAGATGGCGGTGGGGGAAGACCGGGTCGCGCATAAAGCCGGACCATAGGGGCGGGGTCCGGGCCGGTCAAGCAAAGTGATCGCGATTACTTGCCGCGCGTGGCTCCAATTTGGTCCACCGCCTCCAAAATCGCTTCGACCGGCGGGCGCACTTTGTATCCCTCTTCCGCCAGCTTGGCCTGTACCACACCTTTGGCGTCGAGAATGAAGATGCCGGGCAGCGGCACGCCGTGGGCCTTGCTGGTTGGCGGGTACTGCGGATCGCGAATGCCGTAGGCGTCGATCATCTCCGACTTTTGATCCGACAACAGCATGTAGCCGATCTCGCGCTTGCGCGCGAATTCAGCAAGCGTCATGGGCGAATCGTAGCTCAACGCCGCCAATGTGTAGCCGCGCTCTGCCAGCGGGCCTTGGGCCTGCTGAAGATCGATCAATTGCTTCTGACAAAACGGACACCAATCGGCGGACCGAACGAAGGCAATAACCATGCCCGATCGACCGACAATGTCTTTCAGTTCGACGGTTCGGCCAGCGGTGTCGGTGGCTTTCAGTAAAGGCGCGGCCGTACCAATGGCGGGGCCAATGTCGATGCCGGCTTGCGCAGTGGTTCCGAACAGCAACGCAGCGGCAAGAAAAGCAGTTAGTCGTCCGATAATCATGGTTCGCTCCTCAATGGCCTGCCCGTATGACAGCGCCCTTCGCCGACCAAATCAAATCAACACCGCGCGATTGGCGTCCAAGAACCCCTGCAGAATATACGCCGCCGCCGCCTTGTCGACGAGTTCAGCGCGGCGTTTGCGCGATAAGTCGGCTTCATCGGTCAACATGCGCTCGACCGCCGCGGTCGACAGTCGCTCGTCCCAAAACGTCACCGGTATGTCGCGGCGTTTCAGCACCTCGTCAACGAAAGACCGCACCGATTGCGCGCGCGCGCCTTCGGCCCCACTCATTTCCAACGGCAGGCCGACAACCAGCCCGCCGACCTGGCGTGCGACAATGATCTTCTCAAGGTCGACCCAGTCGCGACTGAACTTGGTTCGGTCGATGGTCATCGTCGGCGACGCGATCAAGTGGCCCGCATCCGCAATCGCCAGGCCAATGGTCTTGGTCCCGACATCGAGCCCGAGCAGAACCATGCCTTTGGCCAATTTCCCTTTGATTTCAACGGGCTTGCAGATCGCCATGGTGGGTGTTACCTGACCGGAATGCCTGATTTTCCGGTTCATTTGAAGCCTTAGCCCATGACCATCGACAAAGCCACGGTCCAACGCATCGCGATGCTGGCTCGGATCGACGTGTCCGAGGCCGATCAGGATGCCATGGCGAAAGAATTGTCGGGCATCATGAACTGGATCGAGCAACTCAAGGAAGTGAACACCGATGCGGTCGCGCCGATGACCGGCGGCACCGACATGAAGCTCGCCTGGCGCGCCGATGCCGTGGCCGACGGGGCGCAGCCCGACAAGGTGCTGGCCAACGCACCCGATCGCCACGAGGCCTTCTTCGCGGTTCCGAAGGTCGTGGAGTAGGGCCATGACCGACCTCACCCGTTTCACCATCGCCCAGTCGCGCGACCATCTGCGCAAGAAGGACTTCACCGCGCTGGAGCTGGTCGACGCCCACCTCAAGGCGATTGAGGCGCACCGCGGACTCAATGCCTTCATCACCGAGACCGCCGATATCGCGCGCGAGCGCGCCAAGGAATCCGATTGGAAGATCAAGAACGGCAATGCCGGCGCGCTTGAAGGCATTCCGATCGGCATCAAGGATCTGTTTTGCACCGAGGGCGTTCGCACCACCGCGGGCTCGCATGTCCTCGACGGCTTCACGCCGCGTTACGAAAGCACCGTCACGCAAAAATTGCGCGATGCCGGCGCGGTCATGGTTGGCAAGCTCAATATGGACGAATTC
>VGEM01000399.1 GCA_016869315.1 Alphaproteobacteria bacterium
GAGGGCGATTTTCAACACGAGATCGGCGAACTGGGCCGCAGCATCGACGGCAAGCTCGTGCTCAAGAACCCACAACCCTTTGATCCAAACCGGATCGACCGCACCCTCAAGCTTGGCGGCGCCGATGAATGGACGATGTCATCGTTCTGGGGCGGACATCCCATCCATATTCACGTCAACCCCTTCCAGATTGTCTCGATCACGGATCCCGAGGGCCGCGACGTATCGGGCCCCGGCGATCATCAGTTCGCCAATCTCAAAGGCGCGTGGAAGGATACACTCTTCATCGAGCAAGGGTACGTCGTCACCGCGCGGATGCGCTACGAACGATACATTGGCGACTTCGTGCTCCACTGCCATATCCTCGATCACGAGGACAAAGGCATGATGCAGAATGTGAGAATTGCCCCGCCCAGCGGCGGGCATCACTGACTATTTCACGTTTTTCGGCAGGTATTGGGCGTGGACCGCCAACACCTTTTTCACGCCTTCGGTGATGTGAACAGCCGACAGCGTCGAGCCCGAGATATTCGAGATCTCGCCAATGATTTTGTCCTTGCCGTGCCGCTTGCCCAGAAACTGATTTTTCCACGGCGGTTCGGCGACATCGCAAAACCCCTCGACGCAAACCAGCACTTCGACGCCCTTAACGCCGCCTCTCTTGTCGATCGCGACGAGATAGGTGATCACATCGTTCAATCCGTAGACCTGGTCGAGATAGAGCCACTCGCCGTTCGCCGCCTTCCAGGCGCGAACCTCCTGATGCATGACCGGAACCTCGAACTTCTGCTTGATCTCGGCGACCTGTTCGCGACTCAAGGTGAAGTTGACCTCGGTCAGCACCGTATCGGCGAACAGCGCGGCCGTCCCGGCCTCAAGTGTTTTGAGTGACAAGCCGAAAGCCGGCACGGCGGCGCCGATGATCGCGACCGGAACCAGCAAGAACTGCGAGCGCATGAGAAGCCTTGGCATAGAGTCAGCGCCGCAAATTGGCTGATTTGGGGACTCTTGAGAAGTCCCATCTCGGCGGCCGCCGGATATCGGATATGATGTCCGGGCCGCAATCGGGAGAACTGCCATGCTTCACCGTCGTGCGCTGTTTGCTGCGCCGCTGTTCGCAGCCGCGTCTGCCTGGGCGCAGCAGCCGCCCCTTCAAATCGACGTGTCGGTTCACTTCGATAGCGCTACCCTTCTTTGGGTGCCGTTTCGCGCGCCGGGACTTCCCGCCGGCATGATGCTGCGCCCGCTGCGCCGGATCGATGACGGCGGTCTGCGAAGTGCCGTCGTCCGGATGGCGGCCGGGTACACCAGCGGCGGCCGCAGGAGAATAAGAAATCGAATTCAGATTTACGTCCTTTCCGGCGAAGTCGCGATCGGCGATCTCAAGCTTCGCCGCGCTTCCTACGCCTGCCTTCAACCGGGTAGCAATCTCCCATCGATCGGCTCGCCCGTCGGCGCCGAATTTCTGATCATCTGCGACGGTGCGCCCGCCTTCGAGGCCGTCACCGGCGGCAAGGATCTCGAAGGGGCGGTGATCAACGAGCGCGTCAACACCGACACCACGGTCCGGCTGTGGGAAGACCCGGTCAGCGGCGCGAACACCAGCCACATCCGCGTACCTTCCGGCTGGACCAGCCCTGGGCCCGAGTATCATCCCTGCCAGGAGGAAATCTTCTGCATCACGGGCGACATAGCGCCGGACGATATTCGCATTCTCAAACCCGGCTGGTTCCTGTGGAATCCGCCGTACGGCGTTCATGGATTTCGATTGTTCTCAACCGCCGGCGGTACGGTGCTCGAGTGGCACGACGCCAAGTGGGCGAAGTTGATTTACGAGGGACCGGTTTAGGCGACCCGGCAATCATAGGAGGCAGACATGCGACGCAGGACCTTGTTGGCTGGAATGGCCGTACTCGGCGTTGGCGGCGGAAAGGCCCATGCTGCCGGCGCGTGGGTGCTGGTGGCAGGCGCCACCGGACGCACCGGCCGGCCGATGATTGGAATTCTGAAATCGAAAGGCTTCAAGGTTCGCGCCATGGTGCGCGAAAGCCCAGCTGACGATTTGGGCGCCGACGAAACCGTCGTCGCCGATGCGACCAAACCCGAGACCTTGGCCGCCGCCATGAAGGGCATCACTTACGTGGTCTCGGCGCTGGGCCGTGGTCGCGGCAATTCGGGCGATGTGGACGACGCCGGCATCGTCAATCTGACCAACGCCGCCAAGGCCGCCGGTGCAAAACAACTGGTGCTGATGTCATCGATCGGCGCCGAGATCACGAGCCCGACGGACACCTCGGTGCGGCGTCCAGAGATCATGTTGGCCAAGGGGCGCGGCGAGGCCTACCTCCGCCGATCCGGCCTGCCCTACACGATTGTTCGACCAGGTGGGCTTGAGGACTGCGACCACGGCAAGTCGGGACTCAAGATCGGAATGATGACAGTGGTTGAGTTCCAGGCGGGCGGACGGCCGGTCATCTGCCGCGCCGATGTCGCGCTGGTGATGGTCGAAGCGCTTGGAAACAAGGACGCGATAGGCAAGACCTTCACCCTGGTCGGCGACACATCGGCTCCCGTTGACGCCTGGCGTGCGACCCTGGCTGCGATGAAGCGCGACTAAATGTTTTGTACCAACTTGCGCGGCGGACGACTCACGCGACGGCCCGCCCACTGCCGTCATGCCGGACTTGACCCGCCTTCTCGCACCACGCTTCGGGACGCTGATCATCCAGCCGGCTGGAGCCACTTGGCGTAGGAGGATCCGGCATCCAGTGCCCAAGCACTGTTCTTGCGCTTGACCCTGGTCCCCGGATCAAGTCCGGGGTGACCTTGCGTAAGTGGATCGGTCAGCGCGAAACGTTGCCGCAAATGAGCGGAGCTTGCGGTCGAAGCACTCATTTTTGCCTGCGGGTCGCGCTCTCGAACGAGCGGACGCACCGCTCGTGCACAGATCTCCTAGGCCTTTGTAACGGGCGGAATGCCGACCGGCCGCGCCCCCTCGTGCACGTGAACGAGCAACCACCCTTGGCCCGGAAATTTGCGCAGAATGCACGTCGTGCGGCCATGTCCTTCGTGCGGATGGGGCGGATCATACTTGTGCCAGGCGTTGAAGCGACAAATGGCAAAGTCGCCCCACATCGTTGTGACGAAATTCTCCATCCGATGATGCAGCTTACCGCGCGCCGCCGACTGAGCGAAGTCGCGCGCGACATAAGCCTCGATATCAGCTTTGGTGACAAGGTCGGGCTGAAACACGTCCCAGACGGTGCAGTCACCGTGAAGCAGCTTGAGCATTCCCTTCGGGTCCTGCGCGACAAAGCGATCCCACACCGCGCGAACGCGCGT
>VGEM01000400.1 GCA_016869315.1 Alphaproteobacteria bacterium
ATATGTTCGGCAAGATCGCTTTGAGCCAGCCGATCAATTACCCCTGCACCGATCTAGTGCCGAGCGCGGTCGCGCCGAACATCGGCTATCTCGCCCAGGTGTTCATGGTGAAAGACCTCACCGAGGTCGAGGCCGCCTGCAAGACGTTTCCGTGCGAGGTCTACACGCCGCGCATGGAGCTCACCATGCCGGGCGTTGGCCGCTGCCACGTGCTGACGGTCCGCAATCCCGGCTCGGGCGCGCTGCAGCAGCTGGTGCAGGCGGGCTGACTTCGCTATTGCCCATTTTCCACAAAATACGGATTTTGTGGAATATTGAGAGCCGCCAGGGGACTGATTGGCCAATATATACGTTGTCACCCCGGACTTGATCCGGCGTCCAGGGTCAAACACGCTGTCGTTGCTTGGGCTCTGGATGCCGGCTCAAGGCCGGCATGACAACAGATATGTTGATTCACCGAGATCAGTCCGAAACGGGCTTAGGTAAATTACCCGAGGAGACCCCTCATGGCTCGCGTCACCGCCACCGCACTTCAGAAGCAATTCGGCAAGTGGGCCGATCACGCCATGAGAGAGCCGGTCGCGATTGAGAAACACGGCCGCGAGGTGCTGTACCTGATTTCAGCAGAAGAATTTCGCCGATTGGACATCTTCGGCGAGATGGCCTCGCGCGCCGAAAATCTCAAGCGCAAGAAAAAGGCGCGCTCCGCGACCCGCGACTGATCGACCGCCGCCCTCAAAACACCCCAAGCAGCTTGCCGCCGCCTTTGGTGATCACCGGGATCGGGCCGTCGTTGGCCTTTTTGCCGAGCGCCTGGTTTTCGGCGAGGCGCTTCTGCTCGGCGGCCGGGTCGATCGGCGTGCCGTCGGCGGGCGCGCCGCCGTCGCGCCAGAACACCAGGCGGTCGGTGAAGGTTTTTTCCTCGCCGGCAAAGGCTGAGGTTTCGCGATCGATGGTGCGACGCACGTCGGGCAGCGCCACGTCGGATTTGGCGAGGCCAAGCAGCGAGATTTCGCCTTCCGAGAAACCGCGGGCGCGGAACTGGGCGCGTTTTTCACGACCAAACACGACCGCCTGGGCGCGCTCCTCGCTGGTGCCTTCCTGCGGGCGGTTGGCGCCGGGCGCCGGCGGACGAAGATTGAAATCGGGCGGCATGACGAGCGGGGCGCGCGACACCACGGCGAACTCGTCGGGGATCGATTTCTCGATGCCAAGCGCGCGCTTGGTGTCCTCGCACGCGGACAACGCCAGGCTGGAGACGGCGATGAGCAGAAGATGGCGGCGCATGGTCAGGATTCCTTGGTTTCTGTACCAGGGGTCTCGGTGCCGGGAAGGTGGGGTTTTGCGATCACCGCGTCAAGCAACCACAGGGCAACACCGATGGAAATGCAGCTGTCGGCGACGTTAAATGTGGCGAAGTGCCAGCCGGCGACGTGAAAATCGAAGAAATCCGCGACCGCGCCGAACCGGACCCGGTCGATGATGTTGCCGATCGCGCCGCCGACAATCAATCCGGCACCTGCAATCGAGAGCCGGGTGGCGAAACTGCGCGACCACCAGAGAACGCCGGCGGTGATCGCGGTCTGCAGCGCGACCAACAGCCAGCGGCCGAGGTCGCTTTCCGCGCTCAACATCGAAAAACTGATGCCGGTGTTCCAGGCCATGATCAGATTGAAGAACGGCGTGACTTCGATCGTGATGTCGCTCCAGAACGGCGTCTCCGGCACGCCAACAGGCCGCAGCAATCGCTCCATGATCACGAACTTCGTCAGCTGATCGGTGATCAGCACGATGCCGGCGATCAGAGCGATCCGCCGCATCACGCCGCCCTCGCGCCGATCGCATCAACCGCGTCCGAGCAGCGCGCACAGACCATCGCATGCTTCTGTTTGCCGACCTCGGGCAACACCTTCCAGCAGCGCTGGCACTTGTCCCCGGACGAGAGCCCGACCACCACGCCGACGCCCTTGACCTCGTCGATGGTGTAGGCGCCGGCCGGCGGCGCGCCCGGGGTCAACGTGATCGCCGAGGTGATGCAGACGTCGTCCATCGGCACGCCAGCGATCGCCGCCAGCAGATCGGCCGGCGCATGAACGGTCGGATGGGCCTGCAGCGAGGCGCCGATCTTCTTGGCGGCACGCTCGACTTCCAGCGCGCCGGTGACGACACGGCGCACCGCGCGGACCTTGTCCCAGCGCGCGGCCAGCGCATCGTCGCGCCAGGCGGCCGGGATGGCGGGGAAGGTCTCGATGTGGACCGAACCTCCGCCGCCGTGACGCGCGAGAAAGGCTTCCTCGGCGGTAAAGCAGATGAACGGCGCCAGCCACTTCACCAGGCAGTCGTAGACCGCGTCCAGCACCGTGCGGCAGGCGCGGCGGCGGGCATCGCCCGGCGCATCGCAATAGAGCGCGTCCTTGCGGACATCGAAGTAAAACGCCGACAGATCGACCGCGCAGAAATTGTGCAGTTCGTTGAACAGGCCATGGAAGTCGTAGGAGGTGCCGGCGCCGCGCACGACCTGATCGAGCTGCCACAGCCGGTGCAGCACGTAGCGCTCCAACTCCGGCATCGCCGCGGCTTCAATCTTTTCGGCCGCCGAAAATCCGCTGAGGTTGCCGAGCAGATAGCGGAGCGTGTTGCGCAGCCGGCGATAGAGATCGCCCATCTGCTTCATGATGTTCGGGCCGAACGACAGATCCTGGGTGTGATCTGACGCGACCACCCACAGCCGCAGAATGTCGGCGCCCCACTGGGTGATGGCCTGCTCGCTCGGCACCACGTTGCCCATCGACTTCGACATCTTGTCCTGCTTCTCGTCGAGCAGAAACCCGTGGGTCAGCACCGCATCGAACGGCGCGCGGCCGCGCGTGCCGGACGATTCCAACAGCGAGGTATGGAACCAGCCGCGATGCTGGTCCGAGCCTTCGAGATACAAATCCGCCGGCCATTTCAGTTCGGGGCGCTGCTCCAGCACGAACGAATGGGTCGAGCCGGAATCGAACCACACCTCGATAATGTCGGTGACCTGGCTCCACTCAGTCGCGGAATACCCATTGCCGAGGAAGCGCTCGGGCGGCGACGTCATCCAGGCGTCGGCGCCTTCGGCCTCGAACGCCTCGGCGATGCGATCGAACACGCCCTTGTCGTTCAACGCCTCGCCGGTCTTCTTGTTGACGAACAGCGCGATCGGCACGCCCCAATGGCGCTGGCGCGAGATGCACCAGTCGGGCCGGCTCTCGACCATCGCCCTGATCCGGTTCTTGCCGATCGCCGGCACCCACTGCGTGGCGTCGATGGCGGCCAAGGCCTTGTCGCGGAGCCCG
>VGEM01000401.1 GCA_016869315.1 Alphaproteobacteria bacterium
TCAAGGAGTGTCCCGCCAAGCTCTCGAATCTGCTCGATCCATCGGTCAAATGTCGGGTTCTGCCGACGGACGGCGTTTGCCGAACGCACGGTATAAGCGCGAAAGTCGAATCGGTGGCGGTCGTGGCTACGCATCAGCGACAACGCGACACGCATCAGCGTACTTTGCGGCGAGCCCTCGCCCGCCAGCACATAGCCAAGCCGGATCGGGCCACGATCGAGAATGTCGGGCCTTAAGGGCGGTGTCGGCATCGTAAACATCTGAGCCAATGCCGACCGCACAGCCTCATCAGCCGAAACTTCGCGCGCACCGCCAGTCTGGTTCGACAACTTTTCGGCCGCGTGATGAAACGCGCGATGCAACTGACGCACTTGCCCGCGGTCGCCGCGCGCCGCGGCGCGAAAGATGTGCCCGCGCGTCAAGTCGACCAAGTCTTCGAGGCGCCCGGCGACGGTCAGGAGTTCGTTGCAGAGCTGATAGACGCTGGGGTCTGAGTCATCCAGCGCGGCCGCTCGCAACATCAATGCGGCGGCGGCGGCAATATTGCCCGCTTGGATGTAAGCGCAGGCAAAAAGGTAGTTGGCCCTGGCGCGCTCGGCTGGCAGGCGCGCCAGCAAATGCGGGACGATCTCGGCTTGTTGCACGTTTTCACCCGCCGCGACGCGGCGAAGAACAAGCGCGAACTCGACGCTGGCGCTACTCATGGATGATAATGCGGTTGGCGCGGGCGATGGTTTGACGGACACTTATTGGGCAATAGCTTGATGCGGTTCTACATGGTCGCGGGCACACCGGTCCATCATCTTTCATTACGCGCCCTGGTGACGCGGGTGACGCAGACGGGCGGGTGTGCGATGTTATCGCGCATGCTAGGCTTTTACCGTACGGCCCCGTGACCCCGTCTCGCGATCTCCCACCCCACGTCATCGCCCTTGCACTGTTCCGGCCCAATCTCGATGTCTCGTTCAAGGGCTGGATGGGCGGGGCAGCTTATCTGCTCAATCTGGCGCGCGTGCTGTCGTTGCTGCCACCGGAGCGGCGGCCACGCCTGATGGTTCTGAGCGATGGGCCGGTTGAGACACCGGTGACCCGCGCTTTATTTGGATGTGACGCGACGCTGGGCGTTTTTCGCCCCGATGGCTCGCCGCTCACCCTCAAGCCCAAATGGTTTGGCCGGCTGGCCCCTCAGGGCCGCCCCGATGTCAACGCCATCCAAATCATGCTGGCGTCAGTGTCCGCCGTGTTCCCGGTCTTTCGCACGATGTTCGCGCCCAGCAATGCGCTGCATTGGATTCCTGATTTTCAGCACAAACATCTCCCGCACATGTTCGACGCCGACGAACTGGTGCGGCGCGATGAAGACTTCTCGACCATGGCCTATCGGCGAACACATCTGCTGCTCAGCAGCCAAGCCGCGCGCGCCGATCTCGACCGCTTCTATCCGGGGACGACGGCAAAGGTTTTCGTTTGGCCCTTCACCACCGGACTTGAGCCGCAGCTGACCCCGGCCAGCGACCCGCGACCACGACATCAGTTGCCTGAAAAATACCTGTTCGCACCTAACCAATTCTGGAAACACAAGGATCACCTGACGGCTTTCAAAGCCGTGAAACTGCTCAAGGATCGCGGCCTCGATGTCGTCCTTGCCTGCACCGGCCAGCAGAACGATTTTCGCCACCCGACCCATTTCGCCGACCTTCAAGCTTTCGTCACCGACCATGGCCTCAGGGCAAATGTCCGCTTTCTCGGCGTCGTCCCAGCTGATGAATTGCTGCAGCTCATTCGATTCTCGGCCGCCGTCGTGCAGCCGTCGCTGTTCGAAGGCTGGAGTACGGTGATCGAGGACACCAAGGCGTTAGGGCGACCCATGGTGGTCTCAGACCTCGACGTCCATCGCGAACAATGCGCGGATGTGACGGGCACGCGCTACTTTCGGCGATCGAATCCCGAGGCGCTGGCGGCGGAACTCTCGGCCGCGTGGCCGCGCCTCACCCCTGGGCCCGACCCGGCTTCCGAGGCTTCTGCGCTTGTGCGCAAGCAGCAGCGCGACCTCAGTAGCGCCCACAACTTTGTCAGCATTCTCGATGCCATTCGCAGTGGGACGCCGGCATCGTGAGCCCAACCCCAACCCTGGTGATGCCGCTGTTCCTGCCCAACTTCGACGTGGTTTACGGCGGCTGGTTGGGCGGCGTGGTTTACGTCGAAATGGTCGTGCGCCTGCTGTCGTTGCTTGACGATGTCGAGCGACCCCGGGTCGTCATCATGACCGACGCCGACTCCAATACGCCGTTCATGCAGGGCCTCTACGGCAGTAAGTGCGTGGTCGGTATCCTCGATGCCGAAGGCAAGCCGCGCGCCGTCAAACCCGATCACTTTCCTGAAGCCACCGGCGAAGACGCGGCGGTCGAAGAACGAATCGCCGGTGTGCTCGCCCGCGCGCCGACGATGTTTCCAGTGTCGCGCGCCATGTTTCACCCCTACAAGGCGCTGCATTGGATCGCCGACTTCCAACACAAGCACCTGCCCGGGATGTTCGACGACTACGAACTGAAACAGCGCGATCGCGAAATCGGTATCATGCTCAACTCGCGCCGCTTCGTGCTACTCTCCAGCCAGGACGCCGCCGAAGACCTGCGACGGTTTTATCCGAACGCCACAGCGAAAATATACGTTTGGCCCTTTGTCAGCGGGCTCGATGTCGAGGCCGCCGCGCCCGTCGACCCGCGGCCCAAGTACAAGCTGCCAGAGAAATTCCTGTTCGCTCCGAACCAGTTCTGGAAACACAAGGACCACATCACCCTGTTTCGCGGGATCAAGCTGCTCGCCGACCGCGGCATCAACGTAACGGTGGCATGTACGGGGGCGCGAGGCGATGCGCGCAATCCGACCCATTTCCAGGACCTGATAAACTTTGTCCAGAGCGCCGGCCTCACCGACCGCGTGCACTACCTCGGCTTGGTGCCGCGCGAAGACTTGCTCAACTTGTTCCGCTATTCCGCCGCCGTCGTTCAGCCGTCACTGTTCGAAGGTTGGAGCACCGTGGTCGAAGACGCCAAAGCCGTCGGCCGGCCGATGATCCTGAGCGATCTCGGCGTCCATCACGAACAGTCCTCGGCGCCAAATCCGTTCCACTTCTTCAAGCGCGGCGACCCGGCACACCTCGCCGATGTCATTGCCGGCGTTTGGCCAAGCCTCGCGGCCGGCCCCGATCCGATGGCCGAGACCGCCGCCACCCTCGCCCGCCGCGCCCGCGCCAAAACCACCGCACGCGCGTTTGTCGCGATCATGCACGACATGGCGGCGGTGACGGCACGGGA
>VGEM01000402.1 GCA_016869315.1 Alphaproteobacteria bacterium
AAACGATCACAAAGCGAGAATGCGCCGCTTACTTCAACAGCTCGGGTTATTCCATCTAATCGGGAAACGCTCTAACAAATGGTCAATGCAATGGTGAATTCGGCTCACACTCGGAAGAGACGAAAAACCAATGCATGATTTAGAGGCGAAAGCGACTGGAGTCGGTAGTCGTCCGTTAGAGGGGCGACGGCGCATCTTTGAGCTTGAAGATGCGGATGGCGTTGTTGCGCAGAATCTTGGCCTTGGCCGCCGGACGAAAATTGTGTTCGTCGACCTCCTTCATGGCCCGGCGCGGATCGACCACCGGCCAATCGGTGCCGAACATGAATTTATCCTGACCGTAGCTGTTCGCATAATGGATGGCCTGGGGCGGCCAGTATTTCGGCGCATAGGCATCGCCCGCCATGTACACGTTTTCGTGCTTCCAGCACATCGAGATCATCTCGTCGACCCAAGGCGTGCCGAGGTGAATGCCAATCAGGCGAAGTTCCGGGAAGTCGATCGCGACCTGATCGAGCAGAATCGGTTTCGCCACCGTCGGCAGGCGACGGTCCTTCTGATAGATCAGGTTTTGGCCGACCTGCATCATGATTGGAATGTCGAGCTCGCAGCACTTGGCATAGTACGGATAGATCTGCGGGGCGTCGGGTGGCATTGAGAACCAGTGCGGATACCAGTGGGCCGCGACGAAACCGTACTCTTTCACCGCACGCTCAAGGTCTCGCAGTCCTTGCATGCCGCGGGTCGGGTCGATACCGGCGGCGCCCGAGAACCGATCGGGATGAGCCTGACAAACTTCGAACACCCGCTCGTACTTGAGCTCGGTTGAGCCCTTGATGCGAAGATCGCCGCAGCGCGCTGCACAGAGGATCGAGCGCGCAATCCCGGCCTCGTCCATCATCTTGATGTAGTCGGCGACCTCGACTCCGCGCCGGATTGCGGAATCCTGACGCACCTTCTCCTGGAAAGAACTATCGGAGGCGACGGCGCCGCTTTCGAATTCCTTCGGCGTGCGAAGATTGACGACGATGTCGATGGCGCCAAGGGCGGGGGCGGGCATGGAGAGAGACCTCGGAACAGTCATGGATAACAAGACCCGTAGCAGCCGCCTGTTGAAATGGTCAAGCATTGGCAGGCCGCGCGATGCTTCAAATGGTTGAAAAACTTCGGGGGACACGGGATGTTGCCCGCTCGGGTCATGGAGGGGCGGAGATGGCGAATTTAGTGGCTTTGGCGGCCATTCTTATTGCGGGGATGACTGGCGCGCATGCGGCCGACGACAAGACGCCGGGCCGCGTGTTCAAAGACTGTCCGACTTGCCCCGAGATGGTTGTCGTCGGGCCGGGCTCGTTCACCATGGGTTCGGACGTCATCAACCCCATGAAGGGCGGCGAGGCCCGCCCCGAGGGGCCGGCGCGACAAGTTACGATCACGCGGGCATTCGCGGCCGGCAAGTATGAGACGACCAACCAGGATTATCGCGCCT
Source organism: Alphaproteobacteria bacterium (assembly GCA_016869315.1). Classification (GTDB taxonomy): domain Bacteria; phylum Pseudomonadota; class Alphaproteobacteria; order Rhodospirillales; family Rhodospirillaceae; genus VGEM01. The sequence continues at coordinate 1,487 of VGEM01000402.1, forward strand.
TCGTCACGGCGACCGGCCACGCCACGCCGCGCGATTGCAGTATCGGTCTCGGCAAGGACGGTTTTGTCGCGATCGACTTTGAAGGCCCGCTGTTTGGCCGAAAGCCGCAGGATCGCGAGGCCGTGGTTTGCGTGTCGTGGAATGACGCCAAACTCTACGCCGCGTGGCTGTCGGGCAAAACCGGCAAGCGCTATCGGTTGCTGACCGAGGCCGAGTGGGAATTCGCCGCCACCGCCGGCTCCAAAGCCAAGTTCCCGTGGGGCGACAACGAACTCGAGGCCTGCAAATACGAGAATACCTACGACCTCGACAGCGAGGCCGCCATGCCCGCCGATTCCAACATCACCTGGAAGGCGCTGCCGTGCCGCGACGGCCAGGGCCGGATCGCCAAGGTCGGCCAGTATCCGCCGAACGCTTTTGGCCTCCACGACATGCTCGGCAATGTCTGGGAATGGGTCGAGGACTGCTCGCTGGTGCTTTACACCAGCCAGCCGGTCGATGGGTCCGCCTTTCAAGTGGCCGCCAATTGCGAGAAGCGCGCCATTCGCGGCGGCAGCTGGTACACGCGCCAGGATCGTCACCGGCCGACGTTTCGCGGTCGCGATCCGGCGACCGATCAGGGACATCACTTCGGCATGCGCATCGCGCGCGACTTGGAATAGGAACCGGCCATGAGAATATTTGTTTCCATCGCCGCCGCTGTCATCCTGTCGGCTTGCGCATCGACCCCGGTCCCAACGGGCGGGTGGTCGTTCCGTGATTGCGAAACCTGCCCCGAGATGGTGCGCGTCGCGCCGGGCACGTTTCAAATGGGATCGGACCGTGTCGAGGACATGCGCGGCGGCGAGATGAGGCCCGAGGGGCCCATCCGCACCGTCAAGATCAAGCGCTCATTTGCCCTCGGCAAGTACGAGGTCACCAACGCCGAATGGAAACTTTTCCTCGCCGCCACGAACCACCGCCCGTCGCCGGTCTGCAATTCCTGGCGCGGCCGGGAAGTGGAAGCGGTGATGGACTGGCGCGATCCCGGACACAGCGCGCCGCCGCGCGACAACGAACCGGTTGTGTGCGTGTCATGGTACGACGCCAAGGCTTATGTCTCGTGGCTGGCGGGCGTGACCGGTAAGCGCTATCGGCTGCCGACCGAGGCCGAGTGGGAGTACGCCGCCAAGGCCGGCGCGACGACGACGTGGCCGTGGGGCGAAAACGCCGATGAGGCCTGCAAGTATGAAAACACCTACGATCTCGATTCGCGCGACGCACTGCCGGCCGGCCGCACGGTTAACTGGGATGCGACCAACTGCCGCGATGGGTTCGGCGAAGTGGCGCCGGTCGGCTCGTTCCCGGCCAATGCGTTTGGCCTGCACGACATGCTGGGCAATGTTTGGGAATGGAACGAAGATTGCTCGCCCAAGCTCTATCAGGCCAAACCCGACGACGGTTCCGCCTATCAAGGGCCGACCTTGTGCGACTTGCGCGCGGTCCGTGGCGGCAGCTGGCAGACCCGCCAGAGCCGGCACCGTCCGACGTTTCGCGGGCGCGACCCCGAACTGCGCGCGTCGCACATTTTCGGGTTTCGCGTGGCGAGAGATGCGGACTAGCGCGTTACTTTTTCTTCGAGATAATCGCTTGGTTGTGCGGTGTTAGCACGAACGTGAATCCAAGTTCGCGAGAGCATTCCTCGATCGCACGCCTGCATCCCGGCCAATTGTAGTCGTCCGACACGATTAGTCCGCCGGTAACCATGCGCGGAAAAAAGAACAGGATCGACTGGCGTGTCGGCTCGTAAAGATCGACATCCAGATTTAGAAACTTGAACGATTTCTG
>VGEM01000403.1 GCA_016869315.1 Alphaproteobacteria bacterium
TTGCGCCCGGCGCTGCATTCACCATGGCGATTCCAAGGGGCACCACCGTGATGATCGCCGCGGCCGTCAGCCAGTGCAGCAATTTTGCCAATGGTGTGTAGGCGTGAGCCGTCATGGGCGCCTCAAGTCGCAGTCGAACAGCACGTCGCCCTCCGGCAGCACATAGCTTGCGGTTGCCGGTTTGATTGCACCGGCAATCGACACGGCCGTTGGTAACTGCACGCCGGGCTGGCCAGATCCCAGAATGATCGGTGCGATCATTACATGCAATCGGTCGAGCGCGCCTGCCGCCAGGAAGCGCGACAGGGTCTTGGGCCCGCCTTCAATCAGCACGCGGTCGAATCCTTGCCGGACAAGTGTCTCGAGAATTGCCGCCGGCACCAATTCGGGCCCTGCGTGCCTGATCGTCTCGACGCCATTGCCGAAGGAACGATCCACCGTGGTCACGACAATTCGGCGTGCACCGTCTGCGACCAGGCAAAGCGCGGCGTCGTTCAGCCGGCCGGTTGGGTCGAGGATGACGCGAGCCGGACTTTGGCCCGATGTATTGCGCACCGTCAGCCGCGGGTCGTCGGCGAGCGCGGTGCCGACACCGATGACGACGGCATCGACCAGCGCCCGCAGGCGATGCAAATGCACGATGGCGGCGGCGCCATTGATCACTTCGCCACGGCCGCCCTCGGTTGCTACCCGCCCGTCCAGCGTCTGGCCGATCTGGCCGATCACCATGCCGCGCCCTTCGGCTTTGGCTGATATCAAAGGTGCGTAGATCGGCCATAGAGGATTGTCGCGATCGGGTGTCGCCGAGAGTGCTGCCCAACTCTCGGCCTCGCGTGTCCAGTGGGCGGCATCGAAAGGCGTCATGACGGACTCACGGTGGCGCCCATGCGGCGCGCGCGAGTTCTGTGGCGAGGCCGATCAAGCGTTCGGCCGCGTGGTCCACGAGTGCTTGGCCGATGACGGCAGTGGCGAGGTCAGGCCGTCCCGCGTAACCCGACGGCGCGATATCGCTAGTCATCCAACCCCAATTGATCTGGCCCGATGGAAACAAGCTGGGTGCCGGCGGCTGCGCTTCGGCGGCGCGTGCGCCGGGCTTCACGAGACGCGGCGCCAGGTGGAGCAAAATCGACGTCTCCATCCAGCCGCCATGCACGTCGCCCGCGACCGGTGCCGGAGGTGTCAGTGCCGGCGGCAGGCCGAAGTCGAGCCAGTGTGTACTCGCTGTCAGCATCTTGTTGCGTGTTCGTAGCTTGAGCGCTGCGATATTGGCGAGCGCGATGTTGCCGCCGTGGGCAGAGAAGAGAATCGCTCGCACGATGCCGCGCCGGGCAAGTCCATCGCCAATCGCAACAATGTCGGCGATGACCGCCTCGGGCTCGCGCGATAGTGTGCCGGCACGGTCGGCGTGTTCAGCCGAAGCGCCTAGCCACAGGGTCGGCAAGCGAAGGATATCGTGGCGACCCTTGTCGACCTCGCGGGCACGGTCGAGAATTCCATCGGCGATGATGCCGTCGGTCGCGAGCGGCAGGTGGGGGCCATGCGCTTCCATGGCCGCAAGCGGCACGATCGCGACGGCGTCACGTGCGGGTACGTCGCTCTGCGTCAGATCGCCAAAAGCCCTCATCACGGCGCCGCCTCCGGGGTGAACGCTTGATGGAGCCGCGCGCGCATCTCGTCCATCCGCCAACGTGGCGCACCTTCGTCGGGGACCATTCCGTCGCGCCAGCCCCATGACGAAACGGCATCCAGCACGGTCGGGTCGCCGGCAATCAAGTGGATCGGCACGTCATTGCCTACCGCCGCTGGGCCGGTAATGGCCATCGGTTGATGATCGCCGACAATAATCATGACGAGGTTCTTGTTCCCGTAGGTTTCGGCAAATGAAGCAAGGGTCTTGAGAACGTAATCGATGGCATCGGCGTAGTCGCGCTTCATTTGCGCGCGGTCCAGCCAATCGATGGTCCGCGGCGGCGAGCGGGCGTCGTCGAAGATTTGCCCGTTGCCGACGTCATTCCACGCAACCAGGCGCGGCAATGGAATCCACGGAAAATGGCTCGAGACCAGGGCGACTTCGGCGAATACCGGCGCGCGGTTTTCCGTTGAGAGTTCGCGCCGTGCCAGCGTCGCCAGCGCAAATTGATCGGGCATTGTCATATAGTCGAACGGTCGCCCGGCGAATTCGAAGGCAACATGGTCATAGATCGTGTCGTAGCCGAACCACGGCCCTTCGATCCAGCGCGTGGTGATCTCGGGCATGATCGCGACCGTCCGCCAGCCGCCGCGTTTGAAATCGCTGATCAATGTGCCGCGCTCCGTCAGGAACAGGCTTTCGTAGCGATGTTGGTCGTCGAGCCATAGGCCCGACATGAAGGTCACGTGCGCCAGCCAACTCTGACCGCCAAACGTGGGCGAGGTCAGCCATGCGCTGCGCGCCGCGAGGCCCTTCGCCGTAATACTCTCATCGAAAGATCGAAGTGTGTCGGTCAGTCGTTCGGCGTGGGCCGGATCCGACAACGCAAAGCGGCCATAGGCCTCGGTAAAGACGACGATCACATCGCGCCCCTTGAGGGCGGCCATGACGCGATCAGCCGGCACATCGTCGAATCGCGTGCTTGCCAGCTCTGCCGTGAAGGTGCGGTTGGCACGAACGCCGGTGACCACTGAACTGACGCGATCGGCAACGAAGGCGCTGGCCTCGGTGCTGGTGACCGGCCACTGCGCGCCCGTCAGGCCAACGTCGGCAAGGGGATAAGTCGCGACCAGCAGCATGCTCGCCATTCCGATGGCCGGCGGTCGGCCGCGGGCAGCCACGTTGGCCACGGTCGCGGCGACCCGACCAAATACGAACACGGCGCCAATGATGACTCCTGCTCCCGCGACGGCAATCAAGCTTGCGACGATCCAGCCCTGGCCCATGGCAACGGTTTCGAGCGCGGTACCGATCAAACTCGGATCGACCAGCAGATTGAACGCTCGACCATAGAGGCTGTAAGCAATCAGATTGGCGATCTTGAGTACGGCGACGAGAGCCAGGAGACCGCCGACGATGCCAATAGCGACACGCCGCCACGGGAAAACGAGCAGGGCGAGAATCAGAACCGGCCATTCCACCGGCAGGCGCGCGAACCGCAATGGCTCGACCCTATAGGGCTGATCCGGCAAGGCGAGGACAAGAAACATCAGAGAGATCGCGCCTGCGAAACGGGAAAGCGCGGTCATTGCCGCTGGCCCCAAGTCCAGAAGATGTCGATTGCGAACGACCACAGCAGCAATATGAGCGTCAACGCGGCGACCGCTGAACTGACCGGAGGC
>VGEM01000404.1 GCA_016869315.1 Alphaproteobacteria bacterium
CATCGAAGGGCGCGGTGATTCGCGTTTGATCGTGACGGGCGCGCGCCAGATTCATGGCCGCGGCATTGAGGCGGTGCGTCGCGCGTGCTTCGTCAAGCGCGCGATCGGTGCCGGCGCCTTTCCTGGCGAGGTCTTCGGCGCGTTCGAGGTTCTGGCGCGACAGCTCGAACCGTGCGGTGACCTGCTCGGCTTCCGCGGCCAGGATGCGGTCGTCGAGCTGGACCAAAATATTACCTTTCTTGACGAACGGTCCTTCGTTGCCGGTGACCATACTGACGAGTCCCGGCACCTCGGGCTTCAGGATCACGCCCTCATTGGACTTGAGCGTTCCGACCGCTTGAACCGTGCGCTCGATGGCGCCAATGCGGACCGGGCCGCCCTCGACCGGAACGCGGCGTTCGGGCGCTTGTGCCAACGCCGGCAGCACAAGCAAGGTGGCGAATAAGAAAAGCACGGGTTGTGAAGGGATCATGGGCGGATATTGGCGGAAAGCCATGTTCTCCTCAACGCGACCGGAACGCTTGATTTTTGGCTTTCAATTCATAGATGTGTGACACACAAGGGAAGCCGCTCATGATCACCGTCCGCCCCGCCGCGCAACGCGGCCAATTCAAGACCGACTGGCTCGACAGCCGGCACACGTTTTCGTTCGGCGAGTACTACGACCCGCAGAATCTGGGCTTCTCGGTGCTGAAGGTGATCAACGACGATCTGATCGCTCCGGGCGCCGGATTTCCCATGCACGGCCATCGCGACATGGAAATCATCACCTATGTGCTGGACGGGGCCATTACCCACCAGGATTCTCTTGGAAACGGATCGACCATTCGACCCGGCGAGATTCAACGGATGACCGCTGGCACCGGGATTCGCCACAGTGAGTTCAATCCGGCGACGGATGCGCCAACGCGACTGCTGCAAATCTGGCTGCTGCCGGCACGACGCGGACTTGAGCCGGGCTACCAGCAGAGCAGCATTCCGGACGGTGCCTTGGTCAAGCTCGCCGGCGAGGGCGGCGTGATGGCGATCAACCAGGACGCCCATGTCTATGCGGCTCGTTTGGCCGAGGGTGAGGGGGCCGCTGTCGCAATCGCCGACAAGCGCACGGCGTGGATCCAGGTGGCTCGCGGCAGCCTCGTCGTGAATGGCGTCGCCCTTGCGGAAGGCGATGGCTCTGCGATCCGTCGCAAGTCCATGTTGGAATTGTCCACATTCAAAGGCGCCGAGGCGCTGATCTTCGATCTGCCCCCGATCGTGAGCTGAATTGCAATCAAGCGCTTTGCGAGGCAGTCTGATGGCCAGCTGAACTGTCTAAGGTCAGATCGTGCCCGACATTCTCTTTTGGCCGCCGCTGCCGACCAGGGCACAACTGGCTGATCAGTTGTTTCGAAGCGTTTGGCATTTTCTTCCTGCGCTCAAGAAGTTCGATCGCCTGGTGTTTCCGTACGCGGGCGAGGATTTTCCGCTGCTCGATGTCGATCAGATGCTGGCGATGGCGCAGATCTATCTCAGCCGCGACCTCGACCCGGCCATTGCCGATCACGCGCCTAAGTTCGCGGGGAAAATCGCGGTAATCGAAGATGCGGCGGCTGATCCTGCGCGTTACACCGGCCCGCTCGCGGGCGTGATCGTTTGGCACACCGGCGAAGCGTCGCTCAATGCGGCCGCGCGCGCCATCGCCGATCGCACCGGCGCCGAGCTGGTATGGGCCGACATCGCGACCATTCAACAGGAAACGCTGCAGCTCATTCGCTTTGTCTTCACGCTATTCCCGAAGAAAGAGATCGACGAACTCTTGAGCCGTTCGGTGTATCTGTTCTTCGAGCATCTCAAGCGCTGGAAGGATCGTCCGGTTAGCGCGTTCGGAAACGGGCCGTCGCTCCAGAAGGTGGTCGAGGAGCGGCGCGATCCAGGCGCGACGCTGCGCATGATCTGTAACTCGACGATTGGCGATCCAGCGGCGCTCGACCATCTCAAACCTGAGATCATATTTTGTGGCGACCCGGTGCAGCACGCCGGATGTTCGCTCTATGCTGGGCAGTTCCGGCGTGATCTCGTCGCGGCCATGGCAGGCGACAGTCGACGCGTGCTGATCACGCAGCTTGGGTTTGTCCCCTATTTCCGTTCGGTACTCCCGTCACAGGTCCACGATCGCATCGTCGGCGTCGGCAACGATCGTAACGCCGATTTCAACGTCGATCTGACGAAATCGTTCTACACGGCCGCGACTGCAAACATCTTCACAATGCTCGTTCTGCCGATCGCCTTCACCATCTCCAAGTCGGTCGACATCTATGGCTGTGATGGCCAGGCCTTTGCCCAGGCGACCAAGCCGTGGGGCCATGCGCAGGAAGGCGACTACATGAGTAAGATGGCGGTGACGCATCGCGTTCATCCCGCATTCTGGCAACGCAACTATGCCGAAGAGCTGATCAGCTATTACAATGACATGGAAGATTTGCTGACGACGGCGGAGAAAGCCGGTGTCACCGCCCGGGCCAGAACATCGTCATATGTGCCGGCGCTTGCAAAGCGATTTCACCCCTAGGGAAAGAACCCGAACATGCCCGCGAAGAAAGCTACTAGCCGTCGCCGCGCCATCGGGATCGCCGCAGCGGCGAGCCTCGCCACCTCAGCGCGCGCTCAAAATCAGCGGACGGTGCTAATCACCGGCGCCAATCGGGGTCTCGGTCTGGAGTTCGTGAAGCAGTATCTGGCGCGCGGGTATCGCATTATCGGAACGGCGCGAAAGCCGTCCGAGGCCAAGGAGCTGAACGACATCGCCAAGGCGAACGCATCGATTTCCGTCGAGACGTTGGATGTCACGTCGGTGAAGTCGATCGACGCCATGGCGGCGCGACTGAAGGGTGTGGCGATCGATATCTTGATCAATAACGCCGGCGTGATCGGCGAGCCGGAGAAAGAAAACTGGGGCTCGATTCCGTACGACCACTTCGATCAGGTGATGAACACCAACGTCAAGGGTCCGCTTCGCGTCAGCGAAGCGCTGATCGAAAATGTCGCCGCGTCGGCCGAGAAGAAGATCGCGGTGGTGACGTCGGTCGAGGGATCGATCGCCTCGGTGCGCGCCTATGCGCGGCCGTTCTATCGCGCCAGCAAGGCGGCGGTGAACATGGTGATGCGCAACGTCGCCATGGCGGTCAAGGATCGCGGCATTCTCATTGTGTTGGTGTGCCCCGGCGGCACAGACACCGACATGACCGCCTTTTTCCGCGGCAAGTTCAAAATGCGTGAAGTGCCGGTGGCGGTCGCCGATATGGTGCGTCTGATCGATCAGGTCTCGC
>VGEM01000405.1 GCA_016869315.1 Alphaproteobacteria bacterium
GACGGTCGAGTGGCTCGATGGCCAGCATCAAATTCCGTTTGCCGTCGACAAGAGCTGGAAAGGCTTGGGCCATACGCGCCAGCGCCTTCACGCGCCGCCCGAAAAGACCGGCCAGCATCTGATGGGCCGCTTGCTTCAGGCGATCGAACGCGTCGGCGCCGATCTTCTGACCAACGCCCATGTTGTCGATTTGTATGCGGCGAGCGACGGCCGCGTTCGTGGCGTTCGGGTCAAGCGGCCCGATGGCACCTTTGACGATATCGGCTGCGAAGCGTTGGTGTTGGCCACGTGCGGCTTCGCATCGAACCCCGAGATGATTGCCAAGCATATCCCCGAGATGGCCGAGGCACGGACGTTCACGTGGGAGTATTCGAAGGGCGATGCCGTGCAGTGGGGCGAAGAGCTCGGCGCCGCACTGGCCGATATGACCTCGTTCCAAGGCTATGGCGCACTCGCCCACCCGCAGCAGCTTTTGTTCAACTACAATTACATCATCGACGGCGGCGTGATGGTGAACACCGCGGGCATGCGTTTCTCAGACGAAATGGCCGATGTGTCGGGCCAGGGCGTCAAGGTGATGCGCCAGCCGGGCGGCATCGCCTTCATGGTATATGATCGCCGGCTGCATGATCGGTACAAGCACCTGCACGAGACCAAACAGGCGCTTGAGGTCAACACCATCAAATTTGGCGACACGCCGGCATCGTTGGCGGGCGAGCTTGGCATCGATCCCGCCGGTTTGGCGAAAACACTTGCGATCGTCGATCAGGTCAAGGCCGGACTGTCTTCTGACCCGTTTGGCCGCGACTTCACCGGCACGTCGTCACTCGTGTCGCCGTACGTCGGCATTCGCGTCACTGGCGCACTCTACCACACGCAAGGCGGTCTCGCGGTCGATCACAATGCGCAGGTGAAGCGCGTGAGCGGTGCTTTGCTGCCTAATCTCTTTGCCGGTGGAGGTGCGGCGCGTGGCATGTCGGGGCCGACCTGCTCGGGCTATATCCCGGCATCCGGCCTCTGCATGGCAATGACGTTGGGTCGTCTGGCCGGCCGCGGTGCAGCGCACGTAGCTTTGAACCGCAAGCTGCCGGAGGCGGCTTAGTTCTTTTTCCCGCCGAGGCGGAACATCAGCGTGAACTGATGACCGCCGGAGGCGACGGCCGCGCCGTTCTTCAGCATCGGCGTGAAGCGCCATTTCTTAATGCTGTCGATGGCCGCCTGATCGAATCCGGTCGACGTCGCCCTGATCACTTTGGCCTGGGTGACCGCGCCGGTATCGTCGATGGCGTATTCAACCGTGACGTCGGCCTGAGTGCCTTGGCTGACCATGTTGAGCGGATAAGCCGTCTCGGGACGGTAAACCGGTTGTGGGTCCTTGCCTGGCTCCATCTTGATGTCGCGGGCGATCGCTAAAGCGTGCGAGATGGCGACTGGCTTGTTATTGGTTTCTTCCGCAAACTTGATGGCAAGCGTGCGGCGGCCCTGTAATTTTTGCTCGCTCTGTCCGGCGGCAAGTCGAAGTTTGATCTCTCGATCCAGCGCGACAATCGCATCCTTCTTGTTGGCAAGCTCGGTGTAGGCTTCCGAGATCGACTGTGCGAAGTAGAGCGTATCCGGATGTTTGTCGCCCAAGGCCTCGCGGGAGAGGTCGAGTCCTCGTTGCCCCAACGTCAGGACATCCTTGAACTTCTTCTGGCCATAGGCCGCTTGCAGTGCGCCTTTGACGTCTTTGATTTCGCGCTTGGGATCATCGCAACCCGTCAGCCAGCCCGCGGCGCTCATCGTCAGCGCATGTGCAAAGTACCGGCGCGGCATCGTTTGAAGCGGCATCGAATTGGCCCCCACGGCCCCGACTTACACCTGTCGACGGTCCGAGATGCTAGCCGAGGATTGCAACCAATTCGTTAACGCCGGCGACTTACGCCGCGGCGCGGGTTTGCGCGACAATGGCCTCGGCCACGGCGTCAATCACGGCCTCGTCGTCGATGCCGTACTCGCGATAAAGCGCGGAGATATCGCCGGCCTGGCCGAAGCGATCGACGCCGAGCGGATGACACCGATGTCCCAAGACCGATCCAAACCAACCCATGGCTGCGGGATGCGCGTCGTGGACGGTTACGATTACGGCATCCGACGCAAGCGGGCTGAAGAGCTGTTCGACATGGCTTGCGCCAATCCCGCTGGCGCGGCGGGCTTTGGCTGCAGCGCGCCAACCTGCATGCAGACGGTCCGCTGACATCACGGCAAGGAGCCCGGCCGTCGGATCATCCTCGGCGATGGCAGAAAACGCGGCCAAGGCCTCCGGCTTGACCGCGCCGGTGTAAGCGATCGCGAGAGTTGCGCCGGGGGCCGGCGGCTTGATCCAATAGCCGCCCGCGATTGTCGCGTCGCGCAGATCGGGCGTGAAGGGACGCGTGGGCTGTTCAATCGGACGCGTTGACAGGCGAAGATATACCGATCCGCCATCGGAACGCTGAAGGTGGTCGAACGACCAACTCATGATCGCCGCCAGTTCGTCAGCGGTCGCGGGTTCGAACGTTGCAAGACCTGGATGCCCGAGGCCGATCAATGGCGTCACAATCGACTGGTGCGCGCCTCCCTCGGGCCCAAGGGTGATGCCCGACGGCGTCGCCACCAGCATGAAGCGCGCATCCTGGTAGAGCGCATAGGTCATGGCATCAAGGCCGCGCGCGATGAACGGATCGTAGAGCGTCCCGACCGGAAGTAGCCGCGTCCCGAACAAATCGTGCGAAAGGCCGAGCGCGCCGAGCAGCAGGAACAGATTGTTCTCGGCGATACCGAGTTCAATGTGCTGTCCCTTGGGATCCTGCGCCCACTTTTGCGGCGACGCGACATGCATCTGCCGAAAAATGTCCTCGCGGCGGGTGACGTGAAACGGGCTGCGCTGGTTGACCCATCCGCCGAGGTTGGTGGACACCGTGACATCGGGCGAGGTCGTCACGACATGGGCGGCGAGGGGGCTTTGGCTGCGCCCAAGCTCGTTCATGATCTTGCCAAAGGCTTCTTGCGTCGACATGCGCTGACCGGTCGGCGGTGCGAGCTCATGCGTTGGCACGATCGGCGTCGCCGCGTTCGACTTTTCGCGCGACACCCGACGGCGGAACGGTACGTTCTCCAGGAACAAGGTGAGTTCTTTTTCGCGTGCTTCGAGGCCGGCGAAAGGTTTCCACTCGTCACCTTCTTTAATGCCAAGCTGATCGCGGAACTTGGCCATCTGTTCGTCGGTCATGATGCCGGCGTGATTGTCCTTGTGGCCGGCCAGCGGCAGCCCGTA
>VGEM01000406.1 GCA_016869315.1 Alphaproteobacteria bacterium
AAGACTACGGCATCACATGGCGGCTGACGCCAACGGAAAACGAAGCGCCGCACCTTGACGTTTTTGCGGCGGGCCGGCCGCTGACGCCGGCTCAGCGCAAACTCCACCGCCTCAAGGTATTTATCAATATCGATGCCGAGCCACGTCACTGGCGGATCTCGTCGGACATCGGATCTGTTCTCCGTGCAGCGGGAGATCGATTGCCCCATCGGCTGCCGAACGACGTCAACGTGCTCTGCGATGTCATCAATCGGTCGCGTGTTCTTGAATCGATGCCCTGGCACGACATCAAGTTTCCACAGATGTCGGCCGTGATCGCCAATGGCGAGACGGTGCCGCATCAGGTCCTGTTTGGGCGCCGCACGATCGGATTCGAAGGACAGTGCGATGCGGCCGACATGCTTGACCCGTCGAAGCTATCGCATGCCAGACTTGGATCGTGGCTGAGCGACGCGGGATACGAGATCGATCCCGATCCGACGGCGCGCGCCGAAAAGTTTGTTTCGGGCCCGCCGTCTTACCTGTGAGAGCCTGGCCGCCCTTGGAACGATAGGCATCTTGCCGTATCGTGTGTGGGTCACCCTCACCGCAAGCGCGTCCTTCGTCCTATGGCCAGTGCAGAGCCGATTGTCGTGTTTGGGTCAGGCGAAATTGCCACTCTGGCGCGCTACTACTTCGACAACGACAGCAGCTATCGCGTCGCTGGGTTTATCGTCGACGACGAGTTCGCCAATGTTTCCGAACTTGAAGGACTGCCGGTCGTATCTTTGAGTCGCGTGGCCGAGCGGTTTCCGCCGGGGCGGTTCAAGGCGCATGTCGCCCTCTCGTATCGCGGTTTGAATCGATTTCGCGAGCGCGCCTTCCAGGCTCTCAAGGCGCGTTCTTATACGCTGGTTTCGTATTTCTGCAGCCGTGGCGTCAGATGGCCCGACCTCAAGCATGGCGAGAACTGCTTCGTGCTTGAGAACCAGACTCTGCAGCCGACCGTGACCTTGGGCGACAACGTCATGCTGTGGAGCGGCAATCACATTGGCCATGGCACAGTCATAGGCGATCACACATACGTGTCGTCGCACGTCGTGCTGGCTGGGCACGTCAAGATCGGCCAGCGCTGTTTTGTCGGGATCAACGCGACCGTCAAGGATTTCACGACGATTGGTGATGACACTTTTATCGCCATGGGCGCTGCCGTGACCAAAGACGTGCCAAGCGGCAGTGTCGTGATTGGTGCCGCCGCGACGATCTTGCCTGCCGACGACCCGGGGGCCGGCCGTCTGAGGCGCAAATATTTCGGCGACCTGCCGCCGGATTCTCGATAGACTTTTGAAGTGGCCTCGGGTCGTCCGTGGCCGCGGCACGATCCTGAACATCCGGGGAGCAAACATGTGCGACGAACATTCGCTGAATGACATGGCCGAACACGTCAGCCGCCGGCGGCTGGGCACACTCGCCATCGGCGCGGGCTTTGCCGCGGCGTTGCCACGGGCTGCGAACGCGGTCGAGGTGAAAGAGACCGACGTTGTAGTTAAGACGCCAGACGGCGAGGCGGAAGCGCATTTCGTTTATCCGGCGTCAGGCAAAGCGCCGGCCGTGCTGGTGTGGCCCGATGCTTTCGGCTTGCGGCCCGCCTTCAAACAGATGGGTAAGCGCCTGGCCGAGTCAGGGTACGCGGTCTTCACGCCCAATCCATACTACCGCGCCGCCAAAGTGCCGGCGCTGCCCGCGGGGCTCGACTTCCAGAAGCCGGAGGACCGCGCCCAGATCATGAAGCTGATGTCGGGCTTGAGTCCGACGACGCAGGTCACCGACGCCAAAGCGTTCGTCGCTTATCTCGATTCGCGGACGGACGTGGTCGACACCAGTCGCAAGATGGGCACCACCGGCTATTGCATGGGCGGGCCGTTCACGATGCGCACGGCGGCCGAGTTCCCGAACCGCGTCGGCGCCGCGGGCTCGTTCCATGGTGGCGGCCTCGTCACCGACAAGCCCGACAGCCCGCATTTGCTCGTTGCAAAAATGAAGGCCCAGTACTTGTTCTGCATCGCCGAAAACGACGACAAGCAACAACCCGATGCCAAGACTGTTCTGCGCGAGACCTTCGACAAGGCCAAACTCAAGGCTGAAATCGAGGTTTATCCCGCATTGCACGGTTGGTGTCCGCCGGATGCCGCGGTCTACAAGCAGGCCGAAGCGGAACGCGCCTGGGCTCGGCTATTGGCCACATTCCAATCGGGTTTGGCCTAGTTTGAGAGGGTATTTGTGAGGTTCAAGGTTGCGGCCGCCTCGCGACGACCGCAACGTTACTCTTTTGAAGAACGGCGGTAAGGGCGTAGAATTGGCCTAGCCGCACAAGGAGGGCGACCCATGGCCGAATCAAAAGGTAAGCGTCAGGAATACACCACCGATTTCATCAAGGCCGACATCGGAAACGTGTCGTTCCTGGGCAATGTGCACATCGACAACATCATGACCGCGCTGATCGCGATGGGCGCCGAGATCTGGACCGACCGTCGTCGCATCCGCGTGCTTGAGAGCCTGTTGGAAAAGAAAGGCGTCACCCGCGACATGGTCGAGCAGTACGTGCCGACCGCCGAGGAAGAGGCGACCTGGAAGAAGGAACGCGAAGTGCTGGTGGATCGGATGTACGGCCAGTTCGCCCGCCAGGGCAGCGAATTCAACATCTCGTCCGACTGGAAAAATAAGTAAGGCGCGGGAGGATCAGACATGAGCAAATATTTCGATCGCCGATCGATCATGGGTGGCGTCGCCGGCCTCGCCGGCGCCGGAATGGCGGCGGGTCACGGCCGCGACGCGTCGGCCAAGCTGCCGGCCGGCAAGGATGTCGAGCCGCGCGGCCAGATGGGTATTTTCGAGCGGCTGCCGACACTCGATTTGGAATCGAGCGAACAATTCCTCACCACGCTCCGCACGTTCATCAATGGCGAATTTTCGCGGGCCTCGCGCGAAAGCGCCGCGCAAACCATTGCCGCCAAGGGCAAAGACCCGAAAGCGCCTGTGACGCACGAGGAAGCGCTTGAGCTTTTGAAAGACGATCCGATTGTCGCCATGCGTACGGCGATGTGGCAACGCCTGCAAATGCATTCGTGGCAAAATATCAGGCACGAGTTGCACGCGAACTACGACGCTTACATGGCCGAGATGGAAGCGGCCGACAACATCGGCCCTGGCAAACTCGAACTGAATCCGGATTTGAAATACCCCAAGCATGCGATCCACGAGATCCACATGCAGCCGGGCGGCTACGTCGGCGACCCGTTCGCAGGGCAT
>VGEM01000407.1 GCA_016869315.1 Alphaproteobacteria bacterium
CCGCGGCAAGACCAAGGTTGGTGATGCCAAGACCGGCGACGCCCGACAGCGCCGCGCGACGGGTGGTGAGATCGGATGACATGAGTTCCTCCCCTGTGTGAGTTAGCGAACCGCGGCCGCGATATTGCCGCCATCGACCGTCAGGATGGCACCTGTGGTCTTCTCGGCCAATGCCAAACTGACGAAGGCCTGGGCGACATCGTCGGCTGTGACCTCCTTGGCCAGCAGATTGCCGCCCATGTAGCTCTCGGGCGTGAGGCCCCTCGCCTTCGACCGGTCGGCGATCATGGCGTCCGTCAAAAGGCCGCTGCGAATACGGTCGGCGTTGACGGCATTGGCGCGAATGCCATCGCCGCCGTGATCGAGCGCGTACTGGCGCATCAGGGCCAGAGCCGCGGCCTTGGGCAATCCGTAGGGGCCGAAGTCGGGACCAGGGTTCAGCGCCTGCTTCGAGATATTGAACAGCAGCGCGCCGCCATGGCCTTGCTTCAGCATGATCTCGACCGCCGCCTGGGCGACGCGCTGATGGCCATAGAAATTGAGTTCGAAGCTGTCGCGCAAAACCTGTTCGTCGACCGTGCCGATGCGCCCCTGCCAGGCCTTGCCAGCGTTCGAGACGACAATATCGACGCCGCCAAACGTTTCCGCGATCCGTGCGAACGCGGCCTTGACCGCGGCGGCGTCGGTCACGTCGCAGGGAATCCCCGCGCACTTAGCGGACGTGGCCGCCGTAGTCAGGTCGTCGCCGCCCAGATCGAGGATCGCGACATCCGCGCCCTCGGCCTTGAACGCCTTTGCGGTCGCGAGGCCGATGCCCGAAGCACCACCGGTGACGGCGACCACGCGCTGCGCGAGCCGCGCCTCCTTGCCCTTACCGAGCTTGGCCTGTTCGAGCGACCAATATTCGAGGTCGAACAGATCGCCTTCCTCGGCCGGCCGGAACGCGCCGATCGCTTCGGCGTCGGTGATGGTCTTGACGGTACTCACGGCGATGTCGGCGGCGATCCGTGCCGCCGACGCGCCGGCGCCGACGCCGAACAACCCGAGGCCGGGGACCAGAATCACCCGCGGAATTGGATCGAGTTCGACCTTCGGCGGATTTTGCCGAGCATTGTTGCGCGCGAAATAGGCCCGATATTTGGCCGCGAAATCCTCGAACGCCGTGGCAGCGCCACGCTTGAACGCGGCGAGGTCGCCAGCATCGGGCGCCGGCACGACCACCGGCCAGTTCTTGGTTCGGATGGTATGATCGGGCGTGACGACGCCGACCTGCGAGTATCGTGCAACTTCTTTGCCGGTCGCGTAGTTCACGATTTCGGGCGACGTCCGGAACTCAAGCGACATCGGCTTGACGGCGCCTTTGACCTTGAGGGCGCATAACCCGCGCAGGATGGGCGCGACAGCGGACACTGCGGCAAGTTGTTTGGGGAGGGTGACGGCGACAAATACGGTCTTGCGGTTTTTCCTCAGCCGCTCTTCCGCCAGCGAGACATGCTCGATCATGCGCTCGTAGGCCTGCCTGGCGTTGTCGCCAAACGTGAAGATGCCGTGCTTCTCGAGAATGAGGCCTTCGACCGAGGGGTCGGCTTCGTAAACTTCGGCAGCTTTTTTCGCCAACAGGAATCCAGGCATGATGTACGGCACATAGCCCATGCGCTTGCCGTGCACCTCGCGGCAGAGTTTGTCGCCGTCGGGCTGATCGCTGACCGAGAGAACGGCGATGGCATGGGTGTGATCGACAAACTTGTGCGGCAGGAACGCGTGCAGCAGTGTCTCGATCGACGGGTTGGGCGCGGACGAATCGAGCAGATTGCAGCGCTGGACGTTGACCATGTCCTCGTCGGTTAGCGTCGCCAAACGACGGAGTTCCAACATCGACCCAAGCCGCACCGCCGGCAAACCGGCCGGTTCGATCTCGGCCATGTCCCAACCCGAGCCCTTGACGCACAGAACTTCAATATCCTGGCCTAAAGAGTCTGGCATTTTGGTTTTGACCGACGTATTGCCGCCACCGTGCAGTACCAGCGCAGGATCGCGGCCGAGCAGGCGCGACGTGTAAACCCTCAACGCCAGATCGGCGTTGACGCCGGCTTTGGCGTAACGATCGACATAAGAGCGGGCGTCCTCGTCCCGCCATTCGCTTTTCACTGATCCCTCCACGTCGGCCCATATTTGAGCCGTTCTCGATACCAAAGGGCTGAATTGATACCTTGAAGCCATACCCGACTGCGCGGTTATTGTCTCGCGCACACCACAAGAACGGCCGTTGGAGGCAAGAGAATGTCGCGGAATCGATTGTTAATTATCGAGGATGACAGGGATGTCGGCGACGTTCTTTCCGAAATCGCGGCGGACATGGGCTTTGAGCCCTGCTTTGTGGACAATTTCGCAGCAGCCAAGGATCGACTGGCGACCTGGGCGCCCGCCGCCATCATCTCGGACCTCCAGATGCCAAGCGTCGACGGTCTGGCCATTGTCAGGTATCTCGCCAAGATCGGCTGCCAGGCAAGACTGGCGTTCGTCTCCGGGCTCGACAGTCGCACCGTCGAAGCCGCAACGGCGGTCGCGCGCGAGCGGGGCCTCAATGTCGCCGGGTTTGTCACCAAGCCTTTCGATATCGCCCGAATTCGCGACTTGCTCGACCGGCTGTTCCCGACCACGCAAGTCGACGTCGCGACGATCGAACGGGCGTTGGCCGACGAACATATTCAAGTTCACTTCCAACCCAAGTGCTCGAACGGAAGCGGTCAGGTCATCGGCGCGGAAGCCTTGCTGCGCTGGAATCACGCCCGCATGGGCGCCATCAACCCCGAGGCGATCGTGGCCTTCGCCGAGAATAACGGGCTCGCCGACACGCTGCTCGATTACGTCGCGGTTCGCACGATGAAGGCGATCGATCAGTGGGGCAAGAAAGGCATTCATGTTCCCGTGGCGATTAACATGACCCCTTTAAATCTGGAAAATCTCTGCCTGCCCGATCGGATGGACGTGTTCTGCGAAATTTACGCGTGCGATCCACGGCAGATCACGCTTGAACTGACTGAAAAGTCGTCGATAGAATGCGGCGCGGACGTCTTGGACGTTCTGACGCGCCTGCGCATCAAGGGTTTCAAACTCTCGATCGACGATTTCGGAATAGGCTACTCGTCTGTCCGCCGTCAGCGTTCGTTAGACAGGGTGGCGTAGTTTGATACTGGAGGATTTCTGGTTCATCGTAGCTCTTAAAGGAAGCGAAGATGAAACAGAAATCCGTGCCTGTA
>VGEM01000408.1 GCA_016869315.1 Alphaproteobacteria bacterium
GGGACAGCTGACCGCAAAGCCTGCATAGGACATGCGATATGAGAATTGATCGCCGGTCGTTCGCAGCACTGTCCGCGGCGGGCGCGCTGACCCGCCCGGTTCAGGCCGCAATCGCTATCCGGACGTGGAAAGACTATGCGCCATGCCGGTTTGGGCAAACCCTTGTAACGTCGGCCGAGCCGTCCGCCACACTGACGGTCGGCAAGACGCCGCTGGTCTGCATGTACCTGACGCCGCGCAACGGCGGTTATTTTCGCGAGTTCCAGGCGGTGATGGCGACCGATCGCCTGGTCATCTGTCCCGATACGCCCGGCTATGGCGGGTCCGACAAACCGACGACCAAACCGTCGATCGAGGATTACGCCGCCGGGATCGCAGATGCCATGTGCGCCATGGGTTATGGCTCGGGCAGCCAAAAGGGCGCGCTCGATTGGCTTGGCTGGCATATTGGCACGGTCATCATTCTCGAAATCGCGGCGAATCACTCCGATCTGGTGCGAAGGCTGGTGGCGCCCGGCATTCCCTATTTTCCGCCGGACATGCGACCGGCGAAACGGAAAGAGTTCGCCAATCCGCGGCCCTACTTTGAAGACCCCGAGTACATCGGGCGCCTCTTCCGCGACACGGTGCTCGCGATGGGTGCTGAAGGTTTATCGCGAGAGCGCCATTTTGAATTCTTCGTCGACCGCATGCGCTCGGGCCAGGAGTCGTGGTGGGGGTTCGACGCTGTATTCCTCTACGACATGGACCGGGCCCTGGCAAAAATCACCCAGCCCGTGCTCTGTCCCGTGTTGACCGAGCGCACCACCGCCGAAACCCGTAACGCCATTCGCCAGATGGTGAACGCCAAGTCCACGAAGCTCGTCGAGATGCCCGAACTGACGCCATGGGCGTGGCAAGTCGAGCCAGACAAAATTGCCGCCGTGGTTCGGCCGTTCCTGGATGCCGCATAGCAAAACGGGCGGCTGTTGCCAGCCGCCCGTTGAAGCGTCCGATCGATCGTTCGATCAGTTGTACATGAACTTGAAGCGGAGCGCCCAGCGCATCGGGTCCTGAATGAAGCGCGCATTCAGGAAGTGCGTTGCAAGGATACGCTCGTCGAGGCAGTTCTTGCAGCCCAGCTGCACGCCCCAGCGCTCGTCGCCCGACGTCCAGTTGATCGAGGCATTGACGGTGTCGAAGCCCGGATTGCGGTTCTCCGGGTTGTTCGGACCGTTACCCTCGAATTTGCTGATATGTTGGAAGTCGCCGGTGAGAGCGAGCGACCCATTCATCACATCGCCGGGCACTTCATAGGTCAGGCCGATATTGCTCGAGAAATGCGGCGTGCGGTCGGTCTGATCGTCGAGCGAAAAGCCACCCGCCACCACGCCGGCGCCGAGTTCGAGGTAATCACCGTCCTGGATACCAAAGGTGAGTTTGCCGGTCAGGCCTTCGGCCAGAAGGGCGTCGCCTTCGAACTCGATGCCTTGCACGCGGGCTTTACCGGCGTTGTTTGCAACGAAGATCGGCGCCTCGCCCACCGCCGGCGTGCGCAGCAGAGCCGGCAGCTGCAGGTTGGAATAGGTCACGCTGAAGGCGGTGATGTTGGTGCGGACCCGGTTGTCCATGAATTCGGCGCGGGTGCCGAGTTCATATGACCACACCGTTTCTTCGTTGAACCGCGTCATACGCTCGGCGGTCGATGCACGCGCGTTCCAGCCACCCGACTTGAAGCCACGCGTGGCCGACGCATAGGCCATGACGTCGTCCGAGACGTTGTACTGGAGTACGAACTTCGGCGTCCACTGAACTGCGGTCTTTCCGTTGGGAATGCCGCGGGCCGTGATGTCGCGCAAGGTGAAGTTGACTGATCCGCCGTGGGTGTATTGCGGGATCACCTTTTTCTCGTCGGTCCAGCGAATGCCGGCGATCACAGTCAGCTTGTCGATGTCGTACTCGCCTTGGGCGTACATCGCGAGGCTCTTGGTGTCGTTCTCCATGAACGCATCGTCGAGCACCAGGAAGACGTTGCCGGGCGGCGCCGCAAGCGATGTCTCGAAGCTCGTGAGGTTATCTTCCTTCATGTAAAACAAGCCGGCGGTATAGCGAAATTGTCCGTCGAGCAGGTTTCCGGTGGCCTTGATCTCGTTCGAGAACTGATTGTGGTTCCCGGCGTTGCTCAACGGCAATTCGAAGCCGCCGCGGAGCGAGGCGAACAACGGGCTGACGAAATTGTGATCGAGGTTGCGGTAGCCGGTGATGATATTGAATTGAACCGCGTCACCAAGGTCGACCGAGAGATTGGAGTAGAAGTTATAACCGATCACCTCGTTCGCCGTGCAACCGTTACGGATCCACTGCTTTGGCGTCGCACCGTTCTTACAGTTCCGGAGGTAGACGTCATTGAGACGCGGCGAGCCCAGCACCCACGGACCACTCTTTCCGCCCGAGATGTTGGTCGGCGCCCGCACCGGATCGACGATGGACTGAAGGTTCTGGTGATCCTGGGTCTGCCAGTCGCCGGAAACGTCCCAGGTGATGGTATCGGTCGGCTGGAAGCGGACGGCGCCGCGCACGCCGAAGGCGTCGATGAAGTTGTACTTCTCACCGGTGCGCACGCTCTTTTGCCAGCCGTCGTCCTTTTGATAGTAGGCCGAGATCGAGCTGAACAGCTTGTCGGTCAGCGGAATGTTAACCGAGCCCTTGAGGTTGATTTCGTTGAAGCGACCGTAGGCAGCCTCGGCATTGAACCGGTACTGGTCGTCGGGCTTCTTAGTGACGATGGAAATCGCGCCGCCGGTCGTGTTACGGCCGAACAGCGAGCCCTGGGGACCGCGCAGCACTTCGATCCGCTCGACTTCGAACAACTGGATGTTGTTGGCGTTCTGACGGGCGACGAACACTTCGTCGACATAGCTGCCGACGGGCGGGTCAAAAGTCGCGATCGATTCCGTCGAGCCGATGCCGCGGAGGAAGTACGAGTTCGACGCGCCGAGAGTGACGTTGTTATAGGCGATCAGGTTCGGCACGACGCGACCGAGGTCGAGCGATTCACCGATCTGGCCGCGCTCGATCTGGATTTCCGACAGCGCGGTCACCGCGATCGGCGTGTCCTGCAGTTTGGTCTCACGGCGTTGCGCCGTGACGACGATTTCTTCCAAGCCCTGGACTTCGGCCTGCTGGCCTGCCTGAGCAATCTGTTGATTTTCTTGAGCTTGCGCCGGCGCCCACGCCAGCGCTGCAAACGCGACCGACATCGCCA
>VGEM01000409.1 GCA_016869315.1 Alphaproteobacteria bacterium
GTCCGCAAAATTTCCCTGCTGACGCGCGGCATTCGCCAGATTTGTCAGAGCGCCGATGTGATTGGGATCCAGCGCGAGTGCCCGCAAGAGCGGAACTCGCGCGTCGTCGTTGCGGCCTTGGCGCAAAAGCGCGTTGCCGAGGTTATAATGAGCGTTGGGCTGCTGGGCGGCCAATTCTGTCACCCGCCGCAACGCGGCCTCGGCATCAGCAAAGCGATTCAGGTCTATCAGCAACAATCCAAGGCCTGTCCAAGCGTCGACGTACTGCGGCTGCAAATCGAGGGCTTGCCGGTAGTGGCCTTCAGCTTCGGCGACGCGTCCAAGGTCTGTCATGACCCGGGCAAGATTGTAGTGTGCGCCGGCGTTCGAGGGCATGACCGAAAGGGCGGCTCGAAACGAGGCCTCCGCATCAGCAAGCCGGCCTGTCTCGTGGAGCAATACGCCAAGATTGTTGTGCCCGTCCGACAGGGAAGGCTGCAAGGACGTGGCCGCCCGCCAGTGAGTTTCAGCGGCTGCGAGGTCGCCAAGTGCGCGGGCGCACGCGCCGGCAATGTTGTGAAGCGCGCTATCCGTAGGGCGCGCATCCAAGAGACGAATTGTCATGTCGCGGGCATCGGCAAAGCGGCCGCGCTGATATAGCGCAACAGCTTCAGGCTGGGTGGTCATGCCGACGCCATCAGCGGGACTCGGAGGCGAGGCGGACGAGGCGGTCAGCCATGTCGCTCGCCACCGCCGACCAGTCGCCAGGCGTTGTCTGGCGGAACAGGCTCATGACGCTCGGATACCAAGGCGAGTCCGTCCGATCGCTCAGCCAGCGCCAGTCGGTGTCGATTGCCGGCAACATGACCCAACACTTTTTGCCAAGTGCGCCGGCGAGGTGGGCGACGGCGGTATCGACGGTGATGACAAGATCAAGGTTGACGATGATTGCTGCCGTGTCCGCAAAGTCGGCAATGCTTGGGGCAAGATCGATCATCGGCTGACTCGACGGCCAGCGCCCGCCTTCATCCTGGCCTTTCTGCAGTGAATGAAAGGTGACGCCGCTTGCCCGCCAGAGCGGGGCCAAGACTTGGAGGCCCGGCAAGGATCGATACCGATCGTTCGCGTGCAACGCGCCGCCTTTCCACACGAGCCCGATTTTGAGGCCATCGGAACTCAATCTTGATCGCCACGCCTCGGCCCGGGCCGGATCAGCCCCGAGATAGGGAATCGGCGCAGGAATAGAGTCCAACGTCGGGCAAAGAAATCGCGTCGCCGAAAACGCAAATGCCCAGAAGTCGTGGACTTCGATGGGCACTGTCTCGGAATCAGGCACGATGAGGTTGACGCCAAGCGATGCGAACAAGGGCGCAAGCGTCGGCCTCGTGACGAGCGAAATGCGTTTGGCACCCATCTGCCGAAAGACAGGGATCAAACGGGCGCATTGGATTTCGTCGCCGATGCCTTGTTCGCGCAGGACCAGAATTGACTTTCCGGCGAGTGACTCGCCCTGCCACGGCGGAAACGGCAGTTCGGGCAACACGAACGGGCGGGCGTCGGGCGGGAGCTCGGCGCGGGCTTCGTAATGCATCCAGCCCTCGGCCAGCCGGCCGGTCGCTAGCAACGTCAAACCCAGGTTCCATCGGGCGTCGACGAAGGTCGGATCAACCGCCAACGCGCGCCGGAATGTCCGCTCGGCCGCTTCGATCTGCCGCGTTTCGCGCTGGACGATGCCGAGGTTGTTGAGGGCCTTGACGTGGTTTGGCGCAAGGGCCAGCGCAGCCTTGAATGACGCTTCCGCCTCTCCGAAACGAAGGGCGCCCTTCAATGCGTTGCCAAGATTGAAGTGCGCGTCAGGGTTACGCGGGGCCAGTTCAGCGGCGCGCGTGAGGGCCGTCAGCGCTTCCGACATGCGCCCGCCATCGAGGTGCAATACACCGAGGTTGGTGAGACCGCGCAGCTGGCCATCGCCGGTTGCGCCAGCGCGTTTCAGGACCTCCTCAGCCTCGTCGCTCCGCCCGAGGTCGCGCAATATGACGCCAAGATTGGCCAAGGCATTGCTATCGGCGGGCTCCAGTGCGAGCGCCTGCCGACATGCGGCTTCGGCCTCGGTCAAGCGGCCAGCGGTTTGGAGAATTGCGCCGAGGGTCCAGTGGAGCTGGGGCATGCCGGGTGCAACGCCAATGGCCTGGCGCATGATGTTCTCGGCGTCGGCCAGAAGACCGCGCTGCTTGAGGGCATTCGCCAAATTGATCATGGCGCCGAGATGTCCCGGAGCCAGTGTCAGCGCCGACCGCAGGGCAACGATCGCGTCCTCAAACCGGCCAAGCCCGAGAAGTGTCGTGCCGAGATTGAACTGGGCGTCAGAATTGCGAGGAGCAAGCTCCGTCGCTCTTCTCAGATATGTCACGGCCTCGGGTCCGCGACTCGTATCCAGCAACAGCTGACCAAGAGCACTCCAGGCATCGACGTAACCGGGCTGCAGCTCAATGGCGCGGCGAAAACCGCTTTCGGCCTCGTCTGGGCGGCCAAGCGAAGCATCAGTGCGCGCGAGGTTGTAATGAGCTGCAGGGTTGTTCGGATTGATCGCGAGCGCTGCGCGATAACAGGCTTCAGCCTCCGCGGGTCGGCCGATCTCGTGCAGCAGTGTGCCAAGATTATTGTACGCTTCGCCAAATCTAGGCGCTGTGGCGATTGCTCGCCGCCAGTATGTTTCGGCCGCGCCAATATTCCCCGCCGCCCGGGCCGCCGCTCCGGCGACATTTAAGGCCAGGGCGTTGGCGGGTTCGTCCGAAAGTAGGCGTTCAGTCGTGGCGAGTGCTTCGGTGAAGCGACCCTGAGAATAAAGGGCAATCGCGGTGTCGAGTGACGAAGCCGACCCGCCGCCCGGTCCCGTGCCGGGCTGGGGCGATGTCATGAGCACCACGCCGGTGCGCGCTTGCCGAGGAAGGCGTCGATACCCTCGTGAGCGTCGGGCTCGAGCATGTTCTTGGCCATCACCGCGCTGGTGAAAGAATAGGCGTCGACCAGCGGTTGCTCGGCCTGCTCATAAAAAGCGCGCTTGCCAATCGCAAGGATGCGCCCGGCCTTGGCGCAGACGGCCTGGGTCAGCTCGGCGACCGCCGTGTCGAGGCTTGCTGCCGGTACGACTCGGTTGACGAGACCGATTCGCTCGGCTTTGGCCGCGTCAATGGGCGCGCCGGTCAGAAGCATTTCCATCGCCTGCTTGCGACCGACATTCCGCGACAGCGCGACCATCGG
>VGEM01000410.1 GCA_016869315.1 Alphaproteobacteria bacterium
GGCATCTACATGGCCGGTGGCGTATCGAGCATGGGCACCGAACTGTTCGAGCGCGTCGAAGTGGTGAAGGGCCCATCATCGGCGTGGTTGGGGCGGTCGACTTTCGCTGGCGCGGTCAACTTCATTTCGCGCAAACCAAACCTTGAAGAACATGAGGGCCGCCTTTCGGTGCGCTTCGCCGAAGACGGGACATCCGACAACACCCTCTATGCCACTGGACCGCTGATTCAGGGCAAACTTGGCTTTGGCGCCATGGTTCGCATGTACGATACGAACGGCCAGTTCACCGCGTCGGACGGTGGCCGGTTGGGCGCCGAACGCACCGAAACGATGATGGCGACGCTGCTGGCGACGCCGACCGACAATCTGTCGATCAAGGTTCGCGCGATCCTGTCCAAGGACAACGACAGCGCGCCAGCCCAGGCGCTGGTGGTCGGACCCGACGGGCTACGCAATACGAACACTGCGGCGGTGACCAACTGCTTCGCGCAAAACCCCGCCTGGCGGAACCTGTTCAAGCGCAACCAGCCTGCCCAGGGCCGTCTGACAGATTTCGTCTGCGGACAGATCCCGAACAAACTTAGCCTGGTTGACTCGAACACAACTCTGACTGCGGAATTCCTCGACTTCTGGCGTCGACTGACACCTGCGTCGCCGGGAGTCCCGGACATCGACCATGTCGGCCTCCGGCGTGATCAGGACCGTTACATGGCCGAGATCAATTACGACTTCGACGCCGCGGGTGGAGTCTTCGAGGGCGCTTCGATCACCTTGCTTGGCGGTTATGACGAAGAAGGCGTCGCGTTCATTCGCGACTTCGACGTGTCGCCAATCCCGAACTGGCTGTCGCGCGATCCTGCCTTCAACAAAACCCGCCAGTTCGAGGCGCGGCTGACTTCGGGTCAGGAGAATCCGCTGACCTGGGCGATTGGCGTCAGCTACTTCAAGGCTCTGTTCCAGGCAACTTATCAGGGCGGTGAAACCATCATCGGGACCGACGGAGGATTGACAACCGCGAACCTCCCCAATTTCGACCTCGACCGTGCGTTCGGCCGCCCGGGTGACGGCATTTGCCCGTGTTACTTCCCGCCGCTTACCATCGGCCCCGAGAATGGCGGCTTGACCAAGGGCGTGTTCGGATCGATCGGATACGAATTCACCAACGAGCTCTCGTTCGATTTCGAGTGGCGGTATCAAGAGGACAAAGTCTCCGTCATTCTGCCGGGCGTGACCAACCTGAACGGGTTCCCGGCTCCGGTCCGAGCGTTTGGAACCGGGAACGGCGGTCAGCTCGGCGACAAGTTCAGCACGTTCCTGCCGCGCGTGACGTTGCAGTACCAGCCGAACGACGAGACCAATCTCTACGCCACGTTCTCGCGCGGCAATAACCCGGGCTTTTTCAACGGCGACATCGTCAATCGCCCGGCCCCTGATATCAACCTCATCCTGGCCGTGCGGCCGACAGCCAACGTGTTCGTCGACGAAGAAAAACTCGACAATTACGAGATTGGCTGGAAGCAGCGGTCATACGAAGGCCGGGTGTCGACCACGCTGACCGGATATCACCTGCGCTGGACCAATCAGAAGACCCGTACCGGCGAAACCATCACCCGTCCGGATGGCTCGCAGATCGCGGCCAATCTGGTGGTTGGCGGCTTCTCGACGCACTTCTATGGCGTCGAGTTCGAGGGCAGCGCGGCCGTCACCGACCAGTTGACGTTGGACGGCGCACTGTCGTGGAACGATGCCGAGTTCAAGAACTTCCTCTGCGGCTTCACCGACGACTACGCCCCGGCCGATCCAGACGGAAATCTGCGGTGCGACGGCAACCGTCCAGTGCAGTCTCCTGAGTGGACCGGCGCCTTTGCCGCGACATTGCAGGACAGCATCTCGGCCAACTGGGACTACTTCGTTCGCGCCGACGTGACCTACACCGCGAAGCGCTTCGCCGACGAAAAGAACTTCTCGTTCATCGGCGCCCAGTGGCTCTCGAACCTCCGCGTCGGCCTGATCAAGGACGAGTTCCGCATCGAAGGCTTCGTCACCAACCTGTTCAACAACAAGACCTGGCTGGCCGGCAACCGCTGGACCAACTTCTCGGCCGACCGGGGCACCTTGTTCCCGCTCGAGTTCACCGATGCCCAGGCGATCGCGCTGACGGCGCCCAAGCTCCGCCAGTTCGGCATCCGCGCATCGTATAATTTCTGATCATGCTGGATTAAGCGGCGCCCCGGTTTTTCGCCGGGGCGCCGTTTCTATTTCGCGGCTTCGGAACATGGATCGCGCGGCGTGACGCCGAGGCCGGCGAATTCACTCCGGCCCGCGATGATGCGGTCGTAAAGGTCCTGCGCGCGGCCGCCGATGTCGGCAATCAGTTGCCGATGAACGGTGCTCGCCGGCTTGGCCCACGCGTCGATGACGTCCGGCGACGGAACGTGGATGGTGGCCCCGCCGGCGCGGGCCGTCGCAAGCGCGTCGCAGGCCTCCTGGCGAACGATCCGGCGGAGCAATTCGGCGCTGCCGAGAGCGTCCCGGACAACGTCCTGATTGCTCGGCGTCAGCGTTTCGAACCACGGCAGATTTGCGAGTGCCATGCCGGGGTTGATGGCGTGCCGCGTCACCGTCAGGTGCGGCGCGTGCTGGTAAATACCGACAGCGCCAAACATCGCCTCGTTGGTGGCGCCCCCTTCGATCAATCCGGTCTGGAGGCTCGGGATGATGTCGGCGAAGGCGAGGGGAACCACGTCGGCCTTGAGCGCGCGCAGGTACTGCCCGCTGGCATCTCCGCCGGCGGCCCTCATGCGATAGCCGACGATATCTTGAGGCGTTTGCAGCGGCTTCTTGCCGAACATGTTCCACCAACCGGACTCAACCCAGCCGAGGAACGCAAGTCCGCGCTCGGCCAGGAGTCCACCGGCGAGTTCCCTGACATACCGATCGAGGACGAAATCGGCTTCCTCGAACGAGCGAAACAGATAGGGCGCCATCAACAAGGCCAGCTCGGGCACGGCGCCGGACGTTCCGGGAATGGTGAGTTGTCCATACTGCCCGCGGCCACGGCGAAGGGCGCCGATCATGGCTTCCTCCGTGCCGACTTCGCCGTCGATCAGAAGTTTGACGTTGGCGCCGCCGGAAAAATCGCGCTCAACGACCTCCTTGAGGACGTAGAACCGCTTGCGGAATTCGCCATGGGCCGGCGCCATGGTGAGCACGGTGATCGGCTCGGGCGCAGC
>VGEM01000411.1 GCA_016869315.1 Alphaproteobacteria bacterium
CATCGTCGCGTAGCCCATGATTGGCACGAAAGCGGATTGCATCTTTGATCGTTGATGTGTCCGTCAGAGGCGGAAGCGAGGGGCGGCAATTTCTCCAGGTGCGACCTCCAAAATCCAAAGTTTCGTCGAAGGCATTACCGTTAGCCAGATACGCGTCGACGCCATCGGCATGAAAGTTATGGTATTTCATCGACCAATAAACCAATGCGGCGCCAACACCGTAACCGGCAGAAAACGCCAAGTAAGCAGTGACTGAGACGAAAACAATTGCTGCCAGACTGTCCGCGCACGCGACATCTCTGAGCCAAACAGCGGGGTGCGGACTACTCGTGGGCATGAATTCGAGAGGAATGCCAAGTGCGCCAATTGCAAGGGCTACTGGGCAATCCTCACGTTTGGTCGCAAGCACATACACTCTCGCTTCAATTGAGCGATGATTTGCCGCGCGGAGACCCCGAAGGTACGTCATCAATACGTCGGTATGGGCGTATCGACTCTTGCTGTGTAGCAAGAATCCAACTCTAGGCCGTAGGCCAGTTTGAATCGGAATTTGCTCGACTGGCTTCGCATATTCATGCCGCAGTCGCGATCCAATTCTTTCCAGTCCTGGTGAAAGATATGAATTGATGCGACGATCGTGGTTAGAGTTCTCGACCGATTTGAACATTCGCGACCAAGCGATCGTGTCAATCTGCTTGGCAAACCTGAACGCAGATTCATGCCGTCGGTTCGCGAGAATAGTGACTATCGGAAGAGCCAATAGCTCTATCGTTGCTTCAATTTGTTGAACTGGCAATTCTGATTTAGCGAGCGCGATCGATAACGCAGCACAGTATTCAACGGTTTCGGTCGAAACCGCATCGACTTTCTGGCTTAGTGTCGCTAGTACTCTATTGAACATCGCCGGTTCGATGGACAAGACGCCCGCCGTTTGAAGAATTTGAACGAGATCGCGGGGAGTTATCGGGAAACCACCAGCGGCAGCTTCTCGATCAAGGTCCACCAAGCGATTAACAAAGCGCTCAAGTGCAGCCTTACGGCCAACAATGACATCAAAGAACAGAAGCGCGAGCGAGACCAATCCGCGTTTTTGCGCATCGATCGCGGCCGCGAATGCCCGTTCGTAGGTCGCTTGACGTTCGAGCCAAAAATCGCGTTGAGAAAGGAGGTGGCTGTCAGACCCGAGAAAACTTGCGATTTGAAAAGTCTTGTTCGCCATCAGCAAGCCATCTGGTCCGGCCAACAAGCGGCACACTGCACTTTCGACAATGAGATAGCTCTTGGAGTGCTCATCGTCGGTGATATCAGCGTCGCATTGACTATGACATTTAATGAGATGTACAGCCGCCTGCCATGACGGGCTATCGCTGAGCTTTCGGCGAGCCTCGTCAACGCCAGAAGCATTCTGACTCAGAATCGAATGCCTCATATTCCCTGTCCCATCACATAGACTACACCGTTGTCGACCCTTCGTAATAACTCACCACGGGGAAAGACAAAGCAACTCCGGC
Organism: Alphaproteobacteria bacterium; assembly: GCA_016869315.1. Taxonomy (GTDB): domain Bacteria; phylum Pseudomonadota; class Alphaproteobacteria; order Rhodospirillales; family Rhodospirillaceae; genus VGEM01. Next base: position 1,512 of record VGEM01000411.1, read on the forward strand.
AATTCCCCACGCGACAGCAAGCCAAGGGTCAGTGTTTGACGAGTCCCTCTTCCGCGTCGGCCTCATCGGTCTTCGGCAGGTCGACCCCCCCGTCACGAGGCGCGTCCTTGCTTTTGGGCTTCAACAGGATCGGCACCAATGGCGCGATCAGAGCCTTTTCCAGAACTTCGTCGACGGTCGTGACCGGCACAATGGTCAGGTCATTCTTAACGTTGTCGGGGATTTCCTCGAGGTCTTTCTCGTTCTCTTTCGGGATCAGCACCGTCTTGATACCGCCACGGAGCGCCGCGAGGAGTTTCTCTTTCAGTCCGCCGATCGGCAGTACGCGGCCACGCAGCGTGATCTCGCCGGTCATGGCGACGCCCTTACGGACCGCGATCCCCGTCATCACCGAAACGATCGACGTGCACATGGCGACGCCGGCGGAGGGGCCGTCCTTTGGTGTCGCGCCCTCCGGAACGTGCAGGTGGATATCGTTCTTTTCAAGGCGCTTCGATCGAATACCGAACGCCAGGGCGCGGCTCTTCACGTAGGAACGCGCCGCTTGAATCGATTCCTTCATGACATCGCCAAGCTGACCGGTGAGCGTGATGGCACCCTTGCCCGGCATGGTGATTGCTTCGATCGACAGCAGCTCGCCGCCAACTTCGGTCCACGCAAGGCCTGTCGTCACGCCGACCATGTCCTCGCGTTCGGCTTCGCCGAAGCGGAATTTCCGAACGCCGGCATATTTCTTGAGAGTCTTGCGCGAGATCTGGACCTTATCGGCCTTCTTGAGCACGATTTCCTTGGTTGCCTTGCGCGCCAAGTTGGCAAGCTCGCGCTCCAGATTTCGCACGCCGGCTTCACGGGTGTAGTACCGGATAAGATCGCGAAGCGCGTCGTCAGAGATGCCCCACTCGCCCTTCTTCAGGCCGTGGGCATCGAATTGCTTCGGAATCAAATGGCGTTTGGAGATTTCGACCTTCTCATCTTCGGTGTACCCGGAGATGCGGATTGTTTCCATACGATCCAACAGCGGCTGCGGCATACGCAACGTGTTGGCCGTCGTGACGAACAGCACGTCCGAGAGATCGTAATCCACCTCAAGGTAGTGATCCTGGAAGGTATGGTTCTGCTCGGGGTCGAGCACCTCAAGCAGCGCCGACGACGGATCGCCCCGCCAATCCGCGCCAAGCTTGTCGATTTCGTCCAGCAGAAACAGCGGGTTCGAGGTTTTGGCCTTGCGCATGCCCTGGATGATCTTGCCGGGCATCGAGCCAATGTAGGTGCGACGGTGGCCGCGGATCTCGGCTTCGTCGCGAACGCCGCCCAATGAGACCCGAACAAAACTGCGGCCGGTCGACGTGGCAATCGAGCGGCCAAGCGACGTCTTGCCGACGCCGGGTGGACCAACCAGGCAGAGAATTGGACCCTTGAGTTTCTTGGTGCGCGCCTGCACCGCGAGATACTCGACGATGCGGTCTTTGACCTTCTCAAGTCCGTAGTGATCGCGATCGAGCTGGTCCTGAGCTGCCTTGAGATCGTTTTTGACTTTCGAGCGCTTGCTCCAAGGGATCGAGGTCAGCCAATCGAGGTAGTTCCGCACCACCGTCGCTTCGGCAGACATCGGACTCATCGTCTTGAGTTTCTTCAATTCGGCCAGGGCTTTGTCCTGAGCCTCCTTGGGCATCTTGAGCTTCTTAATCTTGTCCTCGAGCTCTGCG
>VGEM01000412.1 GCA_016869315.1 Alphaproteobacteria bacterium
TCGATGATCATTAGCGTCACGGCGGTCCACCGAATCACCATGGACGCCACAAAACTCTACAGGCATCTTCGCGAGCCGCCGCGAATCAGGTCACTGCAAAAGTCATGCTTTTCTTAGCGCCTATGGGTATTGCCGGCGGTCGGGGCAATCGTGAAGAACGAGGGCCTGTCCGTACCCGAGCCCTGCGGGTTGCCGGTAACCGACGACAACGAGACTTTGCCGGTTGGGCGACGGCCCTGGAACAAGGCCGCCGAGTCGGTGTAGCCGAGACCGATCATGACGCTGCCGCGATCGTCGGCGAAGTTTCCGCCGGCGATGATGTCGCCGCGGACGCGGCGGGCATCGGACTCATCCGAGACGCCGTAGGACGCCGAGGCGGTGACGCCCTCGTAATTACGCTTGAGAATGAAGTTGACGACACCGGCCACAGCGTCGGCGCCGTACACCGCCGAATCGCCGCCCGTCACGAGATCGGCGCGCTCAAGCATTTGAACCGGGACGACGTTTGTGTCGACCAGACCGTCGAGATTGAACGGAGTCAAACGACGGCCGTCGAGCAGCACGAGCGTGCGCTCTTCGCCAAGATTGCGGAGGTCGATGGTGGCGCCGCCATTTGCACCGTTGTTGGTGCCAGGGCCAATGGCGGGCACGACTGCCGGGAGCATCTTGATGATTTCTTCGGCCGACACGGGTTGCCCCATGTTCATTTCTTCGGCGGTGATGGTTGTGATCGGGCTGTTCGCGACCAGACCCTCGGTCTTGATGCGCGAGCCGGTCACGACGATTTCTTCGACTTCGGCCACTTGCTGATTTTGCGCCAGAGCCGATCAGCTCATCAGCGCGGCAATGGCAGCCGAGCCCACCAACTTTGATTTCCTCACGGGTACCCCCTTGTTTGACGATTGGTGCGGCGGCTTTGGCCAAGCTCGGGCCCGGAGGTGTCCGAGCCGTTTTGTCCCATGACAAGACCGCAATTATCGTGAATATCCTTCGGATAATCGGCCGTAGTTAACTTTGTTTCAGGACAATCTGCGTCGCGTTTCCGGAGATGTTGCAGATTTAATACATGCCGATAATCCCAATGAACTAAGGGTAATCGCGAGTTTCGAGCGTCGGGCGGTGCCTCTCTCCCTGCCTTCGCCTAAATTTTGCCTTGTTGGTCGACCGCCATCGCTCGAATGATTGCGACCGGCCGTCGCGCGGATAAGGGAAGCTGCCTGACGGCCGGGCTTGATAGCAACCACGGACCAGGGCAAGGAAATCGGGTAAGAAATGGTCATGGCGAACATGTTGCGCGGCGCAAAACTCTTGTGGCTCGGGGCGTTGGGCGGCTTGGCCACGGTACCGGCCTCGGCTCAAGACCCAAATCGCCAGCTGCAGGATTGCCGTGTGATCCAGAACATGGCGTCGCGATTGTTCTGCTATGACCGAGTCGTCGACACGCTCGCGGCTGGTTCAGTCGCGGTTCCGCAGCCGCCCGCGCCTGTCGTGCCGCCGGCGACCGCTCCCGTTTATCAAACGGCGCCGGTGGCTGCGAGATCCGCGATTCCGCCGGTACCGCAGGCCGCAGTACCAGTTGTTCAGACGCAACGCGTCCAGCCGCCAATTCAACCGCCAGTCCAAGCGACGCCGGCTCCCGTGCCCGTAGCAACAGCAACAGAGCGCTTTGGCGCGGAAAGCGTCGACGCCCAGAAGCGTCGCGTTCAGTCGAAGTCCGACCCCGATACGATGCACGCGAAGATTTCGCAGACAAAGAAGGATCGCTTCGGCAATGCCACGGTCACGCTCGACAACGGGCAGACGTGGCGACAGACCGAGGGTAATCCGCTCAACGCGCCGGCGGGAGCGGACATCGTAATCAAGAAGGGCGTGCTCGGCGCTTATTTCCTGACGCTTGCCGACAGCAATCGCTCGATCAAGGTCAAGCGCGTCGAATAACCCTCAACCTGCGAGCCAGTCGGGCGTTGGCAGATTCTTGCTGCGCAAGAATGCCGGGTTGAACAACTTGCTTTGATACCGGCTGCCGTGGTCGCAGAGGATCGTCACGATCGTCTTGCCGGGGCCCAGCTGGCGCGCGAGGCGAACGGCGCCCGCGACATTGATGCCGGTCGAGCCGCCAACGCAGAGGCCTTCGTATTTCAGGAGGTCGAAAATCACCCGTAGCGCTTCGTCGTCGGAAATCTGAAACGCAGTATCGATTTTCGCGCTGTCGAGATTGGCCGTGATTCGACCTTGGCCGATCCCCTCGGTGATCGAACTCCCCGCCGATTGCAGCGTGCCGGTCGTATAGTAGCTAAAGAGAGCGGCGCCCATCGGGTCGGCTAACGCGATCTTGATATCGGCACGTCGCGCTTTCAATCCTGCGCTGACGCCAGCCAACGTGCCGCCGGTGCCCACAGCCGAGACGAACGCGTCAACCTTTCCGTCGGTCTGATCCCAGATTTCAGCGGCCGTGGTCTTGGCGTGCCCGTCGCGATTGGCGACGTTGTCGAATTGGTTCGCCCAAACGGCGTTGGATGTTTCCGCGGCGATGCGTTGAGAGACTTTTACATAGTGATTGGGGTTGGCCGCCGGCACCGCCGGCACTTCACGAACGTCGGCGCCCAATAGACGCAACAAGTCTTTCTTCTCCTGACTTTGCGTCGCGGGGATGACGATGATGCTGCGGTATCCGCGCGCGACGCCAACCATCGTCAGGCCAATTCCAGTATTGCCGGCCGTGCCCTCGACGATGACGCCGCCCGGCTTCAACAAGCCGCGGCGCTCGGCGTCGTCGATAATGAACACGGCGGTGCGGTCCTTGACTGAGCCGCCAGGATTCATGAATTCGGCCTTGCCCAGGATGTTGCATCCGGTGGCTTCTGATGCGCGCCGCAGTTTGATCAGGGGCGTGTTGCCGATGGCGGCGACGACATCCTGGCGGACGGTCATTGGGCGTCCTGTCCGCGTCGAATTGTCGCGGCAAGCTGCGGCACTGGTCGTCGCACATGCCCGCCGTCCAGATCTTCGATGACCTCGAAGCCACCGTCGGTGCCCCGGGCAAAGCTTTCGCCAATCGGCACCTTGCCGCCGCCACCAGGTGTATCCACCACGTACTGCGCCAGGGCGATCCCGGATAGGCGCTTGCGCAGCGCGGTGGTGAGGGCCTGTCCGCGCTCGATGGGGACGTGAAACCGGGTGGTCCCCGGAGCCGGGTCGAGCTGGTTGAGGT
>VGEM01000413.1 GCA_016869315.1 Alphaproteobacteria bacterium
GAATTCAAACCTCGCTCGCCGAGCAATTGCCCGGTTTGGTCCGTCAGCTCGGTTGGAAACGGGCCTGCGCCGACCCGCGTGGTATAGGCCTTGGCAATGCCAAGAACATATCCGACGGCACTTGGCCCGAGCCCACTACCGACCGCTGCCATGCCGCCCACAGTGTTGGACGAGGTGACATACGGGTACGTCCCATGATCGACGTCGAGCATCACCGCTTGTGCGCCCTCGAACAGGATGCGGCGACCAAGTCGTTTGGCGTCGTTGAGTTGATCCCAGACGGGCGCTGCGAACGGCAGAATTTCTGGCGCGATCTCTTTCAGCGACTTGATCAAATCCTGCGCGTCGACCATTGGCAGGCCGAGGCCGCGGAGCAAGGCGTTATGATGAGCGAGCAGGCGCTCGACCTTGAAGGCAATGGTCGCGTCGTCGGCGAGATCGCAAATTCTGATGGCACGGCGAGCCACCTTATCTTCATAGGCGGGGCCGATGCCGCGACCCGTCGTGCCGATTTTCGCCGCACCGGCCGCCTGCTCGCGGGCCTGATCGAGATTGCGATGCAACGGCAGGATCAGCGTCGCGTTGTCTGCGACCTTCAACGTCTGGGGCGTGATGGTAATCCCCTGCTCGCCTAGTTTCTGAATTTCAGAGATCAGATGCCAGGGATCGACGACGACACCGTTGCCGATGAACGACGGTTTACCTCGGACAACGCCCGACGGCAGCAGGCTCAGCTTGAATGTCTGATTGCCGATCACCAGTGTATGACCGGCGTTATGGCCACCTTGAAAGCGCACGACCATGTCGGCGCGTTCCGACAGCCAGTCGACGATCTTGCCTTTGCCTTCATCTCCCCACTGCGCGCCAATGACCGCTACGTTACCCACCGTCGCATCCTTCCCGTCAGAGTTTTTTCTCGAGCGGAACGATTTTGCCCTGCTCGTAAACATGATCGCAGCCGAGCCGACGTGCGTCTGCGCGCTGATCTGAAGACACCGCGAGACCGGCAATCGTGATCCAACCGGCGGCCTGGAGTTGGCGGACCTGCGCGCGTTCCGTCGCGGCGGCGACGTAAATGCGACGAGAACGCTCGGCTTTTGGAAGCGCGACCAGCAATGGCTCGATGATCAACGTCGCGCCTGTAGCAGGTTCTCCTGATGGCAGAAGATATCTTCCGCCGCGCCCAATCTCGCGCTGGGAACCGGCCGCGAACAGCGAGAAGGTAATACCAGAGTGATACTCGAATCCCCTGCTCTCGACCGTATCGACGGTGAGCTGCAAGCCTGGCGCAGATTCTCTTAGCGCATCGCGGAGCGCGACGACCGTGGCCCAAGCCCGCCGCGCGCCATCGGGCAGCGCGAGCGACGCCATGCGCGATACCGCGGCGTCGATGGGACCCGAAGCCGCGGTCACTGCGGCGAGAAGATCGCCGTGCGCGCCGCCGCGGGATCGGATTTGAGCGACGTCTTTGTGGTCAAGTGCCGCGCGCAGGCCATTGTCCACCCGCCCAACGATCGCGTTCACCAGAGTTGGCAGCGCCAGGTCGACGACGATCCCAGAGCCGCCCAAAACCGCCAATGCTTCGGACGTCACCGCGATCACTTCGGCATCTGCCGCGGCCCCTTCGGCGCCGATCAGCTCAATGCCGGCCTGGGTAAATTGCCGTTCAGGCTCGAGCTGAGAACCGCGCACGCGCAGCACCGGACCGGCATAGGTCAGCCGGAGCGGACGTGGCGCCGCGGCAAGACGCGTACCCGCCAGCCGCGCAATCTGCGTGGTGATATCGGTCCGAACGCCAAGCGTCCGATGCGAAACCGGGTCGAGCATGCGGAAGATGCGCCCGCCCATGGCGGCGCCGACGCCCGATAGCAATGTGTCTTCGAACTCGACCAGCGGCGTACGAACCAGGTCGTAGCCGTTCTGCGCGAAGGATCGGGATAATTGGTCGATCATCTGCCCTTCGAAAGCCGCATCAGGGGGCAGCACATCGCGCAGCCCTTCCGGCAGGAGGGTTTTGGCAGAGGAATCGCTCATGGCTGGAAAAGGCCCGGTTAACGCGTGCTTATACGCCCGGCCATGGCCGGCAACAAGCACGCGCCGAGGCCGCGTTTTCGCTCTTAGAACGAGAGCAGCTGTACCTGCCGCACATGCGGCAGGGCTTGGACCTTGGCGACAATCTCATCCGGCACGGCCTGATCGAGATTGACCAGACACACCGCGTCCTGGCCGGCCGAGGTTCGCCCGAGATGGAACGAGGCGATATTGATGCCAGCCTGACCGAGGATCGAGCCCAGCGCGCCAATGAATCCCGGTTTGTCCTGGTTGACGACATACAACATGTGCGCGCCGACCTCGGCTTCGACATGCATACCGTTGATGTCGACCAGGCGCGGCATGCTTCCGCCAAACAGACTTCCCGCGACGGAACGCGTTTGGCGCTCGGTCGTGACTGTCATTGTGATCAGCGTTTGATAAAGATCGTGATCGCCTTTTTTGATCTCGGTCACTTTGATGTCGCGCTGGCGCGCGATCACCGGAGCGTTGACCATATTGACGCTTTCCATCAGCGGGCCCAACAAACCGGACACCGCGATTGCGGTGAGCGGGCGCGTGTTGAGTTCCGAAACGTGACCGGCATACTCAAGCGTCACGGCCTTGATGCCCGACTGCGTTATCTGGCCCGCGAAACTGCCGAGCTGCTCGACCAGTTTCATGTACGGCTTAAGCTTCGGCGCGTCCTCGGCCGAGACCGAAGCCATGTTGAGCGCGTTGGAAACGGCGCCACTCAGCAGGAAATCGGAAATTTGCTCGGCAATCTGCAGCGCGACGTTTTCCTGCGCCTCGTTGGTCGAGGCGCCGAGATGCGGCGTGCAAACGACGTTTTCCATGCCAAACAGGGCATTAGCCTTGGCAGGTTCTTCCTCGAACACGTCAAGAGCGGCCCCGGCAACCTGCCCGCTCGTCAATGCTGCCTTGAGGTCAGCCTCATTGACCAGACCGCCGCGGGCGCAATTGATGATGCGCACGCCTTTCTTCATCTTGGCGATGGCTTTGGCATCGATGATGTTACGGGTGTGTTCCGTCAATGGCGTGTGCAGGGTGATGAAATCGGCGCGGGCGAATATCTCGGCGAGTTCCGCCTTCTCGACGCCAAGATCCTTGGCACGATCCGGCGACAGAAACGGATCGTAGGCCAACACCT
>VGEM01000414.1 GCA_016869315.1 Alphaproteobacteria bacterium
CAGCACCATGCCATCGCCGGGCTCGCCGTAATGCATCACGTTCGGCGCTTGGTGGAACACGCGGCCGATGCCGTGTCCGCAGAAATCGCGCACGATCGAGAAACGTTCGCTCTCGGCGTAGCTTTGAATGGCGTGGCCGATGTCGCCCAGCGTCGCGCCGGGTTTCACGGCGGCGATGCCGCGCATCAGCGCGTTGTACGTCACTTCGATCAACCGCCGGGCGCGCAGCTTGACCTCGCCGACGCAGTACATGCGGCTTGAGTCGCCGTACCAGCCGTCGACAATCGGCGAGACGTCGATGTTGACGATGTCGCCCTCGTGCAACGTGCGGTCGCCCGGAATGCCATGGCAGACGACATGATTGATCGAGGTGCAGATCGACTTGGGGTAGCCACGATAGTTCAGCGGGCCCGGCACGGCGCCATGCTTGACATGAAATTCGTAGCACAGCCGGTCGATCTCACCGGTGGTGACGCCGGGGCGCACGAAAGGCGTGATGAAGTCGAGCATCTCGGCCGTCAGGCGCCCAGACTTGCGCATGGCCGCGAAAGCATCGGGGCCATGAATCTCGATATCCTTCGGTCGCTTCAAAGCGGCTTCGCGCATCGCAAGGTTCATTGGTGATCGCTGATCGGTGTCCATCTATCGATTTCACCCTAGAACGGCAAATCCAAAGTTAACGGGCGGGCGATGGAAATGCCATCGGGGCCGACGTTGCAACCGTAACACACGATTTCTACACCGGCTTTTACCGCCAATTTCAGGGCCTTGCCGTATTCCGGATCGATATCGTTGGCGACGGTAAAGCGACGAGCGTCGGTCCGTTGGACCAAGTAGAACATGACGGATCGGCCGCCGCCCGCCACCACGTCCGACAGTTCGCGGAGATGCTTGGCGCCGCGTTCCGTCACGGCATCCGGAAACTCGGCCGCCGCGGACGGGTTCAAGTCGCGTTTCATCGTCACGTTCTTGACTTCGACATAGCACGACCGCTTGCCCGGGCTTTCAAGTAGCACGTCGATGCGCGAGTTCTTGCCGTATTTCTGTTCGCGTTTGAGGCTGGCGTAACCCTTCAACTCCTTGATCTCGCCGGCCGCGATCGCCTCGGCGACAACACGGTTGGGATGCCCGGTGTTGATACCGACCATGGCCCCGCCAATCTCGATCAGCTCCCAGGTATAGCGCAGCTTGCGCTCGGGGTTGGTGGCGGGCGACAGCCAGACGCGGCTGCCAGGCTCTTTCACCGACAGCATCGAGCCCGAGTTGGCGCAATGGGCCGTCACCTGCTCGCCGGTTGTCAGCGTCACGTCGGCGAAGAATCTTTTATAGCGCTGGACCAGCCAGCCTTCGAGCAGCGGCGTGTCGAACTTCATGGCGGCGTTCCCTGCGACATCTTGGTTTCTGTGGCGCCTAACGCATCGGCGAGGCGCGCCTCGGCGCTGCCGGGCCGCAACGCCTTCTGTTGACGCGGATGCGGCGCCCACGCTGTCTGGGTAATAATCTGAAACGTCGCGACGATGCGCCCGCGTGGGTCGGAATACCTCGCGGCGTAGATCTCGGCGGCGCGGGTAAAGACATCGCGTCGGCTCGCGCCCGGACGACGGCCCACGGCCGCGTTGGTTTCGCCCATGGCGCGAAGATCGGCCATCAGGCGAAACATGTCGGTGTAGGTGGTGGTGATGGTGTCGAGGTCGACCACCGGTAGGGCGAAGCCAGCCCGCGACAACAAACCGCCGGCATCGCGCACGTCGGTGAACGGCGACACCCGCCGCCCAGCTCCGCCTGAAATCTCCGCCTCCGCTTCAAGCAAAGAGGCGCGCAGTTCTTTCAGCGTGTCGAGACCGAACACCGATGCGAGGAAAAGCCCATCCGGTTTGAGCGCGCGGCGGATCTGAATAAGCGCTCCCGGCAGATCGTTTACCCAATGCAGCGACAAATTCGAGATCACCAGATCGAGCGCACCGTCGGCGACGGGCAGGGCCTCTTCGTCGGCGACGAAGGCGACACGCCCATTGCCGCGCGCCGCCCGCGCCATGGCCGGCGAGACATCGCACTGGATCAACCGGTCGATCTTGGCCGATCCCGTCAGCAGCGCGCCAACCGTGCCGCCGTGGCAGCCAAGATCGAGCGCCAGCGGAAAGCGATGGGTAACGTCGTTCAACCGATCCAGCAGCCGCTCGGCGCTCTCGCGGAACAGAAAATCCGCCGCGCCAAGGCCTGGCGCCGCGCGGTCGCGATGGCGCCGCACCGCGCGCCGGTCGAAGACATGCATGCTATCAGAAGTTGTGCTGCCAAGCATGGGTGCGAATATGGCATGCTTCGGGGCATGCCAGAAGATCGTGCCCCATGACCTTTGTCGCACAAGTTCGTGCCGCCGGTCATCTCGTCCTCAATGCGCTGATGCCGCCGCAGTGCCTTGCCTGCGGCGCGTCGGTCGATCGCCATGGCGGCGTTTGCGCGGCGTGCTTCGGACGCATCGCCTTCATCACCCGTCCGGTGTGCCATGCCTGCGGTGTCCAGATCGCGGCCATCGATTCCGACAACGCGCTGTGCGGCGCCTGCATCCGCGAAAGGCCGGCGTTTCGTATGGCGCGCGCGGTGTTCGCCTACCAGGACGAAGGCCGCGATCTGGTGCTGCAGTTGAAACACGCCGATCGCACCGATATGGCCCGGCATCTTTCGGGCTGGATGGCGCGCGAGGGCGGATCGATCATCGGCGCGACTGACGTGATCGTGCCTGTGCCGATGCATTGGACGCGGCTCGCGATGCGCACCTACAACCAGGCGGCACTGCTCGCTAGCGCGCTTGGGACATTGAGCGGCAAACCGGTCGCGCCCGATGCGCTGACGCGCCGTCGCGCGACACCAAGCCAGGGCCCGCTGGGCCGCGAGGCCCGCCGCCGCAACGTCGCTGGCGCATTCATCGCCAGGCGTCCCGAAGCGATCGCAAACAAGACTGTTCTGTTGGTGGACGACGTGCTCACCACCGGCGCCACCGCCAATGCGTGTTCGCGTGCCCTGCTGAAGGCCGGCGCCACTGCGGTCGATGTGCTGTGCCTGGCGCGGGTACCGCTGCCGGGTTAGCCCTCGCCCAGAAACGACCCACACGCCCGCTTGCGGCGCGCGATCTCGTCTGGGGCGAGTCCTAGCTCGAACCGGCACAACGCATCGCATTCGGCTTTGGTTG
>VGEM01000415.1 GCA_016869315.1 Alphaproteobacteria bacterium
ACGCAATCAACGAGTCATGCTCACCCGGGCCTTATCTTGAAATGTTTGCACGTGGCACGCGTGGCGGCTGGACAACGTGGGGGAACCAGGCGGACCAGGCATATTTTCCAACTTGGAAGACCTACGCCAATCACTCCCAAGCACACCGCGAAGCGGCCGAATAGAAAAGCGCGCCAATCTTACTTGAAAGAGACCACGCCGGCCGGCAATCCGATCAACAGGAGCGGACACGGATTGCCAACGCCGCGATTGACGCGGTCTTCGAGCTTTCGCCAATGGGTCGTGGCCGCGCCAAATTTGTCTGATACGAAAGGGTCAGCCCACGCCTCCGCGAACGACTGGCCGCGATCGACCCGCCGCTGAATTTCCTTCTGCTGGCGCGGTGTCGGGCTCAATCCAATCCCGCTGAGATCGCTGATCTTCGTTAGCCGGCGCTTCCGCGCGTACTTTACGACCAAATCGATCAACGAATTCTGCAACGATGTGCCACGTGTCACAATTATACCGAGTAAAATTCCTTCCACCTTCGGCGTGAAGCCGCTTAAAGTTCTCTAGATCGCGGTCAAAAAACGGATCTTTGTTATTCCACTCGATCTCGAGTACGACTGTTCCCTTGTTGAACTTTCGCACATGGTCGATTTCGTGCGACTGCGACTCCTTCTTTTCGCCGTTGATCGACTTCGCGATGACAAAATTGACTTTGTTCCAACCCAGTTCGGCCAAAGATTTTCTCAATCGCTGTGTTCCTTTGGCCTCGCCACCACCGGAACCAATGATTTCGTCGATTGGGATATCAATCCTCTAGAGTGCAGAATCGAGATCACGAACAGCATCGGGGAAGTCTACCGAGAGAATCGCCTCGGCATGCGATTGGAATTGGATTTGAAACCCTATTTTGCGAAGCGCGGCGAACATGCCCCCGTCTCCTCACTCATACGGCGCGATGCGCACGGGACTGGTGTAGAATCGATCGATCACCCGGCGCTCGAAACCTTCCGGGTCCTGGCAAATGCGATCGCGCATGGTGACGGGGCCAGTCGCAGGGAACAGCGTGGTCTTACCCTGCTCAACACCATCAATGACTTCGTTCGCATGATCGAGCGGCGTGTGACTGACGGTCGCGCCAACCGGCAGCGCGCGGGTTTGAACACCGCCGGTGAACACACTCACCACCAGGATCGGCTCGCGGTCGGTTTCGGCGCGGAGACCTGCGGTCATCATCATCTCGGCCGCCTTCGAGCAGGAATAGCTTGAGAATTCCGGCAGGCAGAACAGCGCGCCGCCGGAAAGAATGTTTGCAATCATACCGCCGCCGTTGGCGAGGATGATCGGAATGAACAGCCGGGCGAGTTCGGCCGGCGACCAGCAGTTGGTGTCCATCGACCGCTTGATGTCGTCGAGATTGCTGGCCGACCGGAACCGGCGCTCGGTTTCGGTCTCGCTGCCGGGATAGGCGGCATTGTTGATCAGCCAGGTGACGTCCTTGCACTCGGCGGCAACGGCGCGGCGTTGGGCATCATTGGTGACATCGAGTTCGAGCGGCACGACGCGCTTTGGATCCAGTGCGCGCAACTCGTCGAAATATTTCGGGTTTCGCGACGTGGCGTAAACCCGCCTGGCGCCCCGCGCCAACAACGCCTCGACAAAACCGCGGCCGACGCCGCGGTTAGAGCCGGTGATCAGGGCGACCGCGTCCTTTGCGCGGGCCTTCTTATTGGGCGCCGTCATCGGACTGACGGTTGAAGTTTGCGGTTGCGCCATGGCCGGCATCGCCAGGGTTCCGGCAAAAATCTCGCGACGGTTCATGTGTGCTACTCTTTAGTCGTTGTCCCAACGTCGCGATGCCCAGGCATCGGCGACAATGTCGTCGATTGACGCCCGTCGTGGAGACCAGCCTAACGCCGTTGTCGCCAGTGTCGCATCAGCAATTCTGACTGCAACATCACCGGGCCGGCGCGGCGCAACTTCTGTCGCAATTGATTTGCCGGTCACCCGCGCCACGGCGTCCAACGTCTCGCGCACCGAATACCCGCGTCCCGAGCCAAGGTTGATCACCTTGGGCAGAGACGCGATGCGGTCCAACGCCGCCACGTGCGCCGCCGCAAGATCAGAGACATGAACGAGATCGCGAATGCAGGTGCCGTCGCGGGTTGGATAGTCATCGCCTTGAATGCGAAACGGCGCTCCGCCCCGCGCCGCCGCGCGGAGCAGGTTCGGAATCAGCCGCACCTTGAGCACGTCCGCCTCGCTCAATTCGCCATCCGGATCGGCGCCGGCGGCATTGAAGTAGCGAAGCGCGAGCCAGCTGAACCCATGGGCCGCCGCCGCGTCGGCGGTGACGCCTTCGATCATCAATTTGCTCAGCGCATAGGGGGATGCCGGCGCGAGCGAGGCGGCCTCGTTCAACGCACCGCTGGCCTGGTCGTCGTAGACCGTACAGGAGCTTGAGAGCACTATCGACTTGACCTGCGCATCAGCCATCGCCGCAAGCACGTCGATGGTTCCGGCGACATTGTTGACGTAATACCGCGCCGGCTCGGCAACCGACTCATGCACCACCGTCAGCCCGGCAAGGTGCATCACGGCCTCGATCTTGTGGCGGCGCAGGGCATCGGTCAGCGCGGCGCGGTCGAGCACGTCGCTAACTTCGAGTGGTCCACTCTTCACGGCCGTGCGCTGGCCCCGCGACAGGTTGTCGAAGGCGATCGGCCGATGGCCGGCGCGGGCGAGCGCTTTGCAAACATGAGCGCCGACAAAGCCGGCGCCGCCGGTCACAAGAACGTTGGCCATGCTCTATTCGATGGTTTGGACGAAATAACGGCCATCGCCGTGGTTGAAGGCGACGGTCTTGATCGCCGGACCCCACGATTTGTCAACCAAGTGCCCGAAGCCGATCGACTTCAGCGCCTTGGCGACAACACGCTTCCCGAGGCGATCCATATCCTGGGGGATGATCGGTTGATAGCGCTGCAGCACTTTCACGCACTCCTCGCGATAGGCGTCGCGCCCCGCCACCGCCTTGTTCGCCCCATGGATGCGATAAATGCCGAACGGCACGTTGACGATATAGAGATCGGTCTTGTCGATGAAACGCGCCCATAGCTCGAAGTCGGCGGCAAGCTTCAGGGAATGGTCAAACGTGCCGCCGACCTCGTCCCAGAG
>VGEM01000416.1 GCA_016869315.1 Alphaproteobacteria bacterium
GACGTTTCTGGCCCCAAGACGTTTCTGGCCCCAAGACGTTTCTGGCCCCAAGACGTTTCTGGCCCCAAGACTTTTTTGGACTGGCCCGGTCCACGTCAATTCTTTCGGCCCAAAACCGTTCCGCTACAATGCGATAGCCAGCCCCACTACGTGTCTATCGTCCCCTTTCATCGGTTTCCAGCGGCATGACAGGTGTCGCCCAGCGGCCATGAAAAAGCAACCAGTAATACAATTTATTACAAAAATATCCCGTAATAATTGTAGTTCTTGACGACTGAGCGGCCACAATTCGACATGCCTCTGCAGTTCCCGCGATGAACCCAACACAGAGCCCACTTCCGATCGACTCGATTTTGCCTGGCTTACGCCAGGCCCTGCGCCAGCAGGTTTCGGCCGTTCTGGTGGCGACCCCCGGGGCCGGCAAGACGACACGTGTTCCCTTGGCACTGCTGAACGAACCCTGGTTACAGGGGCGCAAGATCGTGATGCTGGAGCCGCGCCGGCTGGCGGCCCGACTCGCGGCCGAGCGCTTGGCTCTTTCGCTCGCCCAAAAAGTCGGCGAGGTGGTCGGCTATCGCGTACGGATGGATTCGCGAGTGTCGTCGGCGACGCGAATTGAAGTAGTGACCGAAGGTATTTTTACCCGACGCCTGCAGGACGATGCCGCCCTTGATGGTGTCGGGCTCGTGATCTTCGACGAATTTCATGAGCGTAGTCTCGATGCCGACCTCGGTCTCGCTTTGGCGCTCGACGCGCGTCAGGCCTTGAGGCCGGATCTGAGAGTCCTGGTGATGTCTGCCACGATCAACGCCGCCGGGATCGCCGGGTTGCTCGGAGATGCACCAATTTTGGAAAGCAACCATCGACCGCATCCGGTCGCAACCCGGTACGTTCCGCGTGATCCGGCAACGCGGCTGGAGGAGGCCGTCGCGACAGCCGTTCTCAAGGCGGTCCGCGACGAGGATGGGAGTGTCTTGGCTTTTCTTCCGGGCGAGCGCGAAATCCGCCGCGTTGCCGACGCGCTGACCGAAAGACTGCCGTCCGCCGATATCGATGTCGCCCCGTTGTTCGGCGCCTTGTCTTGGGCCGACCAACAGCGCGCCGTCGCGCCCGCGCCGCCTGGTCGTCGTAAGGTCGTCCTCGCGACGACCATCGCCGAGACCAGTCTCACGATCGAAGGCGTTAGCGTTGTCGTCGACTGCGGTCTGAAGCGTTCGCCGCGGTTCGATCCGCGCCGTGGGATGTCGGAGCTGACAACGGTCCGGGTGTCCAGGGCTTCGGCCGAGCAGCGCCGTGGCCGCGCCGGGAGGCTCGGTCCCGGGGTCTGCTATCGGCTGTGGGCCGAGGCCGAGGATCGGGCGCTGGCGGCCTTCGATCCGCCCGAGATCGAACATGCCGATTTGGCTCCGCTCGCACTCGACCTTGCGGCGTGGGGTGTGGCTCGCCCCGATAGCCTGTCATGGATGACGCCGCCGCCGGTCGCGGCGTTCGCGCAGGCGCGCGACCTTCTGCAAGGGCTTGGCGCTCTCGATCGCGAGCTGCGGATCACGGACGAGGGCAAAGCGATGGCGCGCCTGCCGTTGCACCCGAGGCTCGCTCACTTGGTGCGTGCTGGTGTGTCGGCCGGCGTCGGTGCGCTGGCTTGCGATCTCGCCGCTCTTCTGTCCGAGCGCGATTTTCTGGGCCGTGGCGACATCGATCTCCGTTCACGCCTCTCGGCGTTTCGAAGCCAGGCGCCGCAGCGTCTGCGCGACGCCGCGCGCCAGATTCGCGAGCTCGTCGGCATCACGAGAGGCGTTACATCATCGGACAAGGCGGCGGCGGACGAGGTGGGGCTGCTGGTTGCGGCTGCATACCCTGATCGGATCGCCCAAAACCGCGGCCAGATCGGGAAATTTCGCCTATCTGGTGGCGGATCGGCTGTGGTCGACACTCAAGATTCGCTGGCGCGATCGGAGTTTCTGGCTGTGGCCGATCTCGACGGCGCGGCATCGGACGCGAAAGTCTTCCTGGCCGCTCCCGTCGATCGCGTGGGTCTGGAACGTCACTTCGCCGCCAGCATTGTTTCGGCGGACGATGTCGCATGGGATGTTCGAACCGAGGCCGTGATATCCCGTCGCGCCCGGCGTCTCGGCGCGCTCATTCTCGACGAACAGCCGCTCGACAAACCGGAGCCTGAGCTGTTGGTCAGTGCTGTCTGCGACGGCATTCGGCGGCTCGGCATCGATGTTTTGCCGTGGTCCGGGGCGCTGACGACAACGCGCGAACGGGTCGCATTCGTGCGCAAGTTGGAATCCGAGGGCAGTTGGCCCGACCTCGGAGACCGAGCGCTGACTGAGAATCTGGAGCAGTGGCTCGGGCCGTTTCTTACCGGCATCACGCGACGTTCGCACTTTGCCCGCATCGATCTCCGCGCCGCAATCGAAGCCTTGCTGCCGTGGCCGCTGACGAACCGGCTCGAACAGCTCGCGCCGTCGCGCCTCACGGTTCCTTCCGGATCCTCCATCGCCATCGACTATGCCGGCAGCGGCGGACCAGCCTTGTCCGTCAAGTTGCAGGAAGTTTTCGGTCTTACCGCGACGCCGACCGTCGCTGGCGGGCGCGTACCGGTCACCTTGCATCTCTTGTCGCCGGCACAGCGTCCGATCGCGGTGACGGCCGATCTCGCCAGTTTTTGGCGCAACGCGTATCCAGCCGTGCGCTCCGAAATGCGTGGCCGTTATCCGCGCCATACCTGGCCGGAGGATCCGCTATCGGCCGTACCAACCCGGCGCACAATCAAGCCGAGATCCTGACCGTACCTATTGTCGGGGCGAGGGCGCGTTCGATTTGACGAAGGTCCTGCTCAAAATGCCAGGGTGGGTGGATGACGGCGATGCCCGATCCGGCCATGCCGCGGCCTCGGTGCCGCCCAATGAAGTCGATCTCCGAATAAAGGTGGCGCGTGTCTGGCAAGGCTTCGATTGCGGTCTTGAGATCGGCGTGACGTCCTTCATCGAGAATCGGATACCACAGCATGAAAATTCCTTCCGGCCATCGTTTGATGGCCGTGGGCAGCGTGGCGGCGACATCGCCGTATTCGGATTTCACCTCGTAGGGCGGATCGATCAGGACGATGCCGCGCCGGATGCGTGGCGGCAGCAATG
>VGEM01000417.1 GCA_016869315.1 Alphaproteobacteria bacterium
ACCTGCGCCACGACGGCTATCCTCATATAATACGAATAGGCTAATAATGGCATCTAAACGTGCAAGAATGACGGCTAACAGATTGATTTTATTGAGGGCTTGGCCTTTGATCCAGCTGTTTGAGTGTGCCTGAGCGATCAACCGTGGCGATTTTTGACCGAAAATCCAAAGACTTCGAAGGCGATCCCGTCCGCCTCTATGGGGTTGGATTACGCTATGGCAGCGGGCCTGAAATCTTTGCCGATCTAACTCTGTCTTTGACAGCGCGCTCGATGTATTTCCTCACCGGGCCATCAGGCGCCGGAAAAACGTCGCTGCTCAGTCTTCTCTATTTGGCGCGCCTGCCGTCGGCCGGGCGGCTCGATCTCTTCGGACAAGACGTCGTACGGGCATCACGTCCAAAGCGCGCGCAAATGCGACGGCGATTAGGCGTCGTCTTCCAGGATTTTCGTTTGCTCGATCATCTCTCGGCGTTCGACAATGTCGCGCTGCCACTCCGCATCGCCGGACAATCCGAAAAAACCATTCGCCAGGATGTGACCGAACTTCTCAAGTGGGTCGGCCTCGATGGATTGATGGACGCGGCGCCGCCGGTACTGTCGGGCGGCCAAAAACAACGCGTCGCCATCGCACGCGCGGTGGTGAGTCGACCCAAGCTGATTCTGGCCGACGAGCCAACCGGCAACGTCGACGACACGATCGCCGTGCGCCTGATGCAGCTCTTCGTCGAACTACACAAACTGGGATCGTGCGTCATCGTCGCGACGCACAATGAATCTCTGGTCCGTCGCTTTCCGTTTCCGCGCCTTCATCTCGATCAACGCACGATTACGGTGATGCCGGCGATTGGCGCGGAGCCCGTGCCATGACCGCACCGTCCATGTTGCCACAAGCTGGCGCCGCGTCCGGCCGCCTGACGACAAGCCTTGTCGCCGTGTTCGTCTTCCTGGCTGGTTGCGCTTTCTCGGCCGCATCCTATGTCGACGCACTCATCGTAACTTGGAATCGAAGCGTCTCGGGAACCGTGACCGTTCAACTGCCACCGGTCTCGGATCGTCAGGCTGCCGACGCGCGAACATCCAAGGCCCTGCAAGCGATTCGCGGCGAAGCGTCCGTGGCGCGCGCCGAGTCGATTGGTCGCGACCAGGTCGTCGCTTTGCTCAAGCCGTGGCTGGCCGACGACGGTCTGATTGCCGATCTGCCGTTGCCGAACTTGATCGACGTCGAATTGCGGACCACAACGCCCGAAGCCATTGCATCGGTGGGAGCGGCAGCGGCGCGCGCGGTCCCCGGTGCGACGGTCGACGATCATCGCGCCTGGCTCAACCGGGTGGTCGATCTCGCCGACGCTTTTCGCTACCTCTCGGCTGCCGTATTCGCGATGATCACGTTGGCACTGGGGCTCACCATTGTATTCGCTACCCGAGCCGGCCTCGCGGAGGCTGCCGAGATTGTCGAGGTATTGCACTTGGTTGGCGCCCGCGACGGCACCATCGCCGCCCAGTTTGCATGGCGCGCGGCACGACAGTGCTTTGCCGGCGGTCTCTCGGGCCTTGTCGCCTTTGCACCAGCAATGAGCATCATTGTCTGGCGGGCGGATCGCATCGACGATAGAATCCTTCCCACGGTTGAGCCACCGTGGACACTCTGGGCCGGCCTCGCCGTCCTGCCGCTGGCCGCCACCGTCCTCGCGGCGATCACAGCACATGTGACCGTGCGGCGCAGCCTGAAGCAGATGGTGTGAAGTGGACCAGCTTGACGCCTCGCGACCGCTTGGGCCTCGACTGTTTGCCGCCTTTGCCGCTGGCGCGGCCGGGTTGTGGCTGGCTGGGTTCTTTTGGTTCGCCGTCACGATTCCCGAGGCCGTGGTCGACCCGTCGACCCGCACCGACGCTATCGTTGTCCTGACGGGCGGAAGCGATCGGATCTCGACCGGCATCGCCCTGTTGGCCGCCGACCGCGCCGATCGGCTTTTCATTTCGGGTGTCGGCGCGAACACACGCCTCAGCGAGCTCATCCCGCCGGATCAATCGGCGTTAGGCGAGCGAATCGCGATCGGAACGGCGGCAATCGATACCGTCGGAAATGCACTCGAAACGGCGGCTTGGGCACGCGACATCGGCGCGCGGTCGATCCGCTTGGTCACCGCCGCGTACCACATGCGCCGCAGCCTAACCGAAATTCGCGCCGTCATGCCCGAAGTAACCATCGTTCCGCATCCCGTGTTCCCGGTAAACGTGCGAAGCGATTGGTGGAACGCGCCCGGCACGGCCAGCCTAATCGCGATTGAGTATTCCAAATATCTTGTCGTCCGCGCGCGGATCACCCTCGGACCATCGGAGCCCCTCGAACCATGATCATGATGCGATCCTGGATCTATACGATCTTGTTCGAGATCTGGACCGTGATCATGTCGGTTGGCGGGCTGCCGCTGCTCGCAACACCCAAGACGACCTTGATCGTGATTCGCAATTGGGCCCATGGAGTTCAATTTCTGGCCCGCACCATCGTGGGCATCACCTATCGTGTTGAAGGGCGCGAGCATATTCCAGCCGGACCCTGCATCATCGCTGCACAACATCAATCGTCGTTCGAAACCTATCGCCTATTTATCGAAGCAGATCGGCCAATCTTCGTGCTCAAGAAGGAGCTGATACGAATTCCCTTTATCGGCTGGTATATCGGTCGCGCCGGCCTCGTACCGATTGATCGACAGGGACACGCCTCGGCCTTGCGGAAAATGTTGCGATCGGCGGAAGCGGCGGCGGCCCGTGGTGGGCAGATCATTATCTTCCCTGAAGGAACCCGAGTCCCGCCTGGTCAGCGCCACGAGTATTTGCCGGGCGTCGCCGGGCTCTATTCTCACCTCAAGATTCCCCTGGTTCCGATGGCGCTGAACTCAGGGTACTTCTGGGGCAAAACCCGCGTTCGCAAGGATCCGGGCGAGATCGTCTTTCGCTTCCTGCCACCCTTGCCGCCGGGCCTGTCGCGCGAAGCCATGCTGGCCGAGCTACGGACGCGGATCGAATCGGCCGCAGCCGAGTTGGCGCCCAAAGACCGCGCGCGATAACATCATGACCACGCCGCTCGAGGAGTTCAGCCATGCTCGACAATCAAGCTCGCAACATCATGCAGAAAGAAC
>VGEM01000418.1 GCA_016869315.1 Alphaproteobacteria bacterium
CGCCAAGGCGGGATATTCCAACGTCCGTAGCATCTGGACCGGATATAACGGTCAAGTCCTCAAAGACAACGAGGGCAAACCCGTCGACGTCAATGCCAATGGCGTCATAGGTGGCGTGACAGTGGGCCCAGACGGAAAACCCTTGCAAGACCTTGGCGACATGGACGGCTGGGCCGGGTTCCACCAGCTGCCGACGACCACCGAGATTTCGCGAAAGCGTACACTTGCGAAATATCGCGACTTGTATCCGGGAGCCAAGAAGTGAACGCCCTGATCAGTCTCTTCATTCTGTCGCTATCGACGAGCGCCTTTGCCGAGGGCAATCGCCATGGCGAGCCGCGCTTGTACCGCTCGGACATCAGCCCGGTTGTCGCCTGGCGCGAACTCGAAGCGAATCAGAGCGTGGTGCTCCTCGATGTGCGCCGACCCAACGAGTACGTGAAGAGCCATGCATCTCGCGCGGTCAGCGTGCCGTATCCGCATCTTCGCGGTTTCACCGGCAAGGAGCCGGATTACCTCGCGATGCCCGAAGCGGATTTCATGGCCGAGGTGAACCGTCGGATCCCAGACAAATCGACGCCGATCATGACCGTTTGCAGTCACGGCTGGCGTAGCGCGCTTGCGGCCAATGCGCTGACGAAGGCCGGTTATACCAACGTGCGCAGCATTTGGACCGGGATGATCGGATACCCGCTGGTCGATCGCGAAGGCAAGGTCGTCGACGTCAACGCCAACGGGATCATCGATGGCGTGACGCCAGGCCCCGACGGCAAGCCACAGCAGGATGTCGGCGATCGCGATGGTTGGACCGGCTACAACGATCTGCCGGTCACGGCCGAGGTCGATCCCCGGAACATCACCGACAAGTATCGGGATTTCTACGACGCTAAGTGAGCCTCGACCGCTGCCGCCATGCGGCAAATAGTCCGGCGAGGAATATCGCGAGCCCAAGCGCCTCGAAGCGCAGCAACAGCGTCGTGCGCGGATGCACGCCGTCGATCGTCACGCCGATCAGGCGAACAGCGACCGCGATGGTGGTAACGGTGACGACGATCCCAAGGCCTGGCCAATATCGGTCCGGGGCACCAAGGCAGAATGCGGCGATCACGGCGATGGCGAGATGAAACGCGCCGAACCCAACCCGAAGATTGGTCGTGCCAGCGGCTTCTATGGCGACGATGGTCGAGGCGGCGGCTTCGGCCGTAGGGTCGATCACATAAAGCGACCCAATGATACCGAAGTCGAGCACCGCGAAACCAAGCGCCAACCGCGCAATCCAGAGGAGGAGGTTGTCCGACATTCTTCCGATCATGGAGTCCGATCGCGGTTGCCGCAATCGCTGATCTGGCTTTCGGCAGGCGGCTTTGATGGATTAGAGTGAACGCCGGTCTCGAGGGGCTATCATGGACAACACGACGGAACGCTGGGGCTGGCTGGCGAAGTCCTTTCACTGGATCATCGCGCTGATCATTCTGACAGTCGTGTCGGTCGCCTTTGTCATGACCGCGACCTATGCACCCAAGTACGACAACCCGCGCCTTGAAACGGTGCATGTCTGGATGTCGCGTATTCACCAGACTGGCGGGTTGCTGGTTTTGATCCTGGTCGTCGCTCGATTGGGTTGGCGTCTCCGCCAGCCGGTCCCTGATCTGCCGGCGGGGCTTGCCGCCTATCAGCGCTGGCTGGCGAAACTCAATCACGTCATTCTCTACGCCTTGATGTTCTTGCTGCCACTGTCGGGCTGGGCGTAGATGTCGGCTTTCGGCGAGGCGCCGACGTACTTCTTCTGGATCGAAGGCCTGCCCAACCTCGTACCCAAGGTCCCGCTCAACGATCCCATGGGATTCTCGTTCTACTCACGAATTCATCACATTTGCATCGATGTCGGAATGTACCTGCTCGGGCTCCATATCATTGCCGCCCTCTGGATCATTGCCGCCCTCTGGCACGAGTTTGTCAAAAAGGATTCGGTCCTGCGCCGGATGTGGCCGTTAACCGGCCGATAGATCCGCGTATGAGCGGTATGCGGAATCTCGCGAAGTAACCGGCGCAGGGATGGCCCAATATTCCTCGCGCGGGGGCGTTGCAGCCTCCCCGCCTGGATGAGGCGCCACAAAGCGCCCAAGCGCTGCCTTTCTTCCGGTTGCCCATGCACCGGTATCGAAGGGATGTGCCATGAATATTCAAATCACCGATCTCCTCATTCTCGTCGCTGCGCTCGGGCTCCTATTGATACTGGAACGTGTGGTTCCGTTGCGGCCATCAGCCGACGCGTCGCGGGCTCGATACGTCGTCAACAGCGTCCTTTCGGTTCTGACGGTGATGCTGAATGCGCTCTTGCTTGCCGCTGTTGCTGCGGCGGATCTGCCTGCTATCGAACTCGGCTTCGGGTGGGAATCGGACGGAGCGTTGGAGGGAGCGATCAAGGGCATTGCGGCCATCGCGCTGCTCGATTTCACGGCTTACGTGGCACACGTACTGATGCACAAGATACCGGTGCTCTGGCGATTGCACGTCGTGCATCACGCCGATACGATGGTCGACGTAACGACCGGCCTTCGGCAGCATCCGGTCGAGGCCCTGGTTCGTTTCACGTTCACCGCCGTGCCGGTGATGATGTTTGGCATTCCGCCTGAAGTCGCGGCGACCTACCGGGTTGTTTCGGCGGTCAATGCCCTGCTGGAGCATGCCAATCTGGCGCTGCCGGCCAGGCTCGAGCCGATCGTGCGCGCCGTACTCGTTACGCCCGCCATGCACAAGGTGCATCACTCGCGGTTCCAGCCCGAAACCGACTCGAATTACGGAAACATTTTCTTGATTTTCGACCGGCTCTTGCGGACCTACCGGTCTCCGGCCAAGACGCGCGAACCGGCGAACAATATCAGCTATGGTCTCGACACAGTCGCAGACAACAATCGGCCGTCATTGATCGGGCTCTTGGCGCTCAAGAACTAACGCGGTGGCCCGCCGTGCATGGCCGGCATCGCATCGGGGTCGGCGCTCGCGGGCGCGAGGGTCTTGATATTGGCAAACAACGTCGCTTCTTCTGCAATGGCAGCCGGGGTTGCGTCCGCAATCGCCACCCAATCATCGGCCATGAACAAGGCATCGGTATATTTCTCATACGGGTTGCGGCGCG
>VGEM01000419.1 GCA_016869315.1 Alphaproteobacteria bacterium
AAGACCTGGCGCGCTTGCTGCGATATCGCGTTGTGCGCACGTCGCACCAGTCGGGCACGCCGCATCTTGGCTCATGCTTGTCCTGTCTCGATCTCCTGGTTTTCTTCTATTGGCGCATTCTCAAGATCGATCCCAAAGCGCCAACTGACCCGAGTCGCGACCGCTTTATCCTGAGCAAGGGCCACGGCGCACCAGCGCTGTTTCAGGTGCTGGCAGAGCGCGGGTTCTTCCCGGTCTCCGACCTTGCCAACTATGGCGCCGACGGTTCGCTGTTCGGCGAACATCCGCCGACGCCAAATCATCTCGTTGGTATCGAAGCCGCCACCGGCTCGCTCGGGCACGGCCTTCCGCTTGGCCTTGGCATGGCGCTGGCCTCGCGCATCACCAAGAAACCGTATTCGGTCTACGCCGTCCTGAGCGACGGTGAATGCAACGAAGGATCGGTCTGGGAAGCCGCGATGATGGCGAGTTCTCAAAAGGTCTCAAACCTGACGATCGCCATTGACTACAACAAGTGGCAGGCCACGGGCCGCAGCAACGACGTGCTGGCCCTTGCCCCCTTGGCCGACAAGTGGCGGGCATTCGGCTGGTGGGTTACCGAGATCGACGGCCACGACTTCGATCAGATGAGCAAGGCCATCGAGGCTTCACGCGCCGACCCTCGCCCCAAGGCGATCATTGCCCACACCGTCAAGGGCCGCGGCGTGTCGTTCATGGAAGACGACAACAACTGGCATTATCGCATCCCGACGGCGGATGAAGTGGGCAAAGCCGCCAAAGAACTCCGCATTCCGACGGAGGCGCTGGCGTCATGAGAAACGCCTTTGCTTCCGAGATTACCGCCATGGCCGCGGAAGACCCTCGCGTCGTACTGTTGTCGGGCGATATCGGGAATCGTTTGTTTGACGATCTGCGCGGCAGGTTTCCAGACCGCTTCATCAACTGTGGTGTCGCTGAGGCCAACATGATGGGCGTCGCTGCCGGTCTCGCCATGAGCGGTCTGCGCCCGGTCGTTTATACCATCACGCCCTTCACCACGACGCGTTGTCTGGAGCAGATCCGGGTTGACGTTGCCTACCACGAAGCCCCCGTGGTGATCGTCGGAACCGGCGCGGGGCTTGCTTACGCCGACCTCGGCCCGACCCATCATTCTCTCGAGGATTTCGCGATTTTCCGAGCCATACCGAACCTGCAGGTCGTGGCGCCATGGGATTCACCGTCGCTGCGCTCGCTGCTGCGCGATGCGGTCCAGTCGGGCAAGCCAACCTATATGCGCATCGGCAAAAAGGGCGAGAAAGATATCCCCGCCGGCGAACCGCTCAAGATTGGCCAGGTTCGCGAGACGAGGTCCGGCTCCGATGTCTGTATCCTTGCCGTCGGCACCATCGCACCCGAAGCCCTCAAGGCCGCCGACCAGATCAAGACCAAATTCGGACTCTCATGCCGGGTCGTTCTGATTGGCACTGTAAAGCCCTTCAGCCTGGATGCATTGAAACCACTCCTGACGGGCGTGAAAACCGTGGTGACGGTAGAAGAGCACGCCAAGACCGGCGGGTTCGGCGAACAATTCGCAGCCGCCGCGGCACAGTCGGGATTAGATCTTCCCATCACTTGCCTCGGTGCCCACGACGAATTCATGCATCAGGTCGGTACACAGTCTTACGCCCGGGCATTTTTCGGCATTGATGCAGCCGCGATTGCGGCCGCTGTCCGCTCCGCCCTCCCCATCGCGGCCTGAGCAGCGTGCCTGAGATCATTGGCCTCGATCTCGACAATACGATCGCCTGCTACGACGGCGCCATCGCGACCTTGGCCGCCCAGCAGTTCAAACTGCCCGCAGAAGTCCCCCTGACCAAGATTGGCATTCGCGACCACCTGCGCGCGACGGGACGTGAACCCGCGTGGACGGAGTTTCAAGGGCTTCTCTATGGCCCGGGCATGGCCCACGCCACGCCTTTTGATGGCGCACTCACCGCGATCTCGAACCTGATCGATGCCGGACACACCGTCGTCATCGTCAGTCATCGCTCGCGGCACCCCTACCTGGGTCCCAAATTCGACCTACATGCCTCGGCCCGCGCGTGGATCGAACGCATCCTTCGAACCCCTGATGGGCGCCCCCTCGGATTGCGTGGCATTCACCTGAACGAACAAAAAGTCGAGAAAATCGCCAAGGTACGTGAACTTGGATGCACGGTTTTTGTCGATGACTTACTTGAGGTGCTGACTGATCCGGCATTCCCCGATCACGCACGCCGAATCTGGTTTGCGCCCGAAGGCGCGGCGCAAACGCTCCCAGCCGGCACGACACACGCCCGAGATTGGGCGACGGTGCTGCTACAGTGCAGACTTTAGACGCACTGCCCCCCGATCTGGCCACGTGGGTGCGCGGATTGTTTTCGCGCGCGGCGGATCTTCGTATCGCGCGTTTATCGGGTGGCGCGAACAACTTGGTCTTTCTTGGCGACGACGGCTCAAGCCGGCTCGTAATCAAGTCTCACCCTCAATTGGGTGGCGCAGGCGAGCGCCGATTTCGCGCCGAGTCCGAGTTCCTCCGGCACGCGAATGATGTTGCCGCGGATTTGGTTCCTCGTGTTGTCGCCACAGACCACGCCCTGCGCGCCATCGCCATGGAGGAGCTTGTCGGAACACCATTCGGTGACCAGGCGCCACCAACAGCCGAGAGTGTGGCCGCGGCTGCGCGCCTTTTGACACAACTCAACCGCGATCGTACTTTCGCCAGAACGCGAATCACGCTCGATGCAGCCGACGGGTTCCAAGCACTCAGCGAGCACCGGCGCGATATCGAGCGGCGGGTCAACGAATTGACCGCGGAGCATCTTGCAGGACCCCTCCGCACTGAAGGAAACAGCTTGATCGCTGGCACGCTTAAAGCGTGGGAAAAGGCCTGCGGAGCCCTTGATGTCGCACTTGGCCACGGGGCTGTTGCCGATGAGCTGGATGCGTTGCTGCGATGCGTCTCACCGTCCGATTTCGGTTTTCACAATGCCGTGCATACGACCACGGGCACCCGCTTCTTCGACTTCGAATTTGCAGGTTGGGACGATCCCGCCAAGTGCCTCGCCGACGTGTTCCTGCAACCGCGTATTTCGGTCCCGGAGTCTTTTGTGCCGGTG
>VGEM01000420.1 GCA_016869315.1 Alphaproteobacteria bacterium
ACCCGTTCGCCCGACAGGATCGCGCGGGTCGAACCCGATAGTTCGAGCAGGACCGCGCCGGGCCTGACCCGATCGCCGTCGGCAGCGCGATCGGCAACGACGACCCCCTCGCCGACCAGCGCGAAGACCTGTCGCGCCACCTCGAGACCGGCAATCGTGCCGGCCTTGCGTGCGGCGATCACGGCCCTCGACGTCGCCGTCGCCGCGATGGTCGCGTTCGTGGTGATATCGCCGGCATCGCCGAGATCCTCAGCGAGCGCACGGCGAATGGCGTCTTGGACGACGCCGGCGGGGGGCGGCGTCGGCATGTCGGACTCAGGCGCCGGGCTTCCAGCCGTTCAGCATCCGCTCGACCGAAAGCCGCGCGCGCGCGGCCAAGGCCGGGTCGATCTCGACCTGATGCTGCTCGTTCTCAAGCGCCCACAGAATCGCCTCAAGGCTGATCTTCTTCATGAACGGGCACAGGTTGCAGGGCCTGACGAAGTCGATCTCGGGATACTCGGCGGCGACGTTGTCGCTCATAGAGCATTCGGTGACGAGCACGACCTTGGCCGGCTTGTGCTTGGCGACATAGTCGGCCATGCCTGCGGTCGAGCCGGCATAGTCGGACACGTCGATCACCTCCGGCGCACATTCGGGATGCGCAAGGACGACGACGCCGGGATTTGACTGACGGAGCTGTTGGATATCCGCCGCCGTGAATTGCTCGTGCACGACGCAACGGCCTTTCCACGTGATCACTTCGGGCTTCACCAGCTTGGCTGTGTTGAGGGCGAGATATTCGTCAGGCAGCATGATCACCTGGGGCACGCCGAGACCGTTGACGATCTCGACCGCGTTGCCGGAGGTGCAGCAGATGTCGGACTCGGCCTTCACCTCGGCCGAGGTATTCACATATGTCACGACCGGGACGCCGGGATGCTTGGCTTTGAGCGCCCGGACGTCGGCCGCCGTGACGGATTCGGCCAGCGTACAACCGGCGCCCAGATCGGGGATCAACACTTTCTTGTTCGGATTGAGCAGCTTAGCCGTCTCGGCCATGAAGTGCACGCCCGCCATGACGATGATGTCGGCGTCGGTCTTGACCGCGTTGCGCGCCAGGGCAAGCGAGTCGCCGGTGAAATCCGCGACGCAATGGAAAATTTCGGGCGTCATGTAGTTGTGCCCGAGGATCACCGCGTTCTTCTCGGCCTTGAGCCGATTGATGCGATCGATCAGCGGCGCGAAGTGCGGCCACTCGACCTGCGGCACAACTTTGCGCACCTTGGCATAAAGCGGCGCGGTGTTTTGTTCGACCTCCGACGTAAAGCGGAGGTCTGGCCGGACGCGGTTCGCGACGTTCATGATGGGTCCCTCATTCTTCTCCCGTTCCCGCGCGTTGGACGGGGAAAGCAGCCGTTTATGCTAAGTTTGAGCATAATAGGGCCGCGAAAAAAGCATGGTTCGCACGTGTCTTGGAAAAACGTTATGCTCAACTGGAGCTTAAATCAAGCGGCCAAATTCGCTCCATGGTAAATATATTAATATCAATAAATTAGGCTATAGTTGGGATCGCCCTGCCCCGCGCCGAACCGGCAATCTGACCCCTGGCGCGGGCCGTTCGCGAATCACGTCGCGTCGGAATTGAAACAGCTCGGCCGGCCGGCCACCGGTGAGGGTCTGAACCTGGCCGGTCGGCTCCACCAATCCCTCGTGGGCGACCAGGCGCCGGAAGTTTTGTTTGTGCAGCAGCGTGCCTGCCAGGGCTTCGATCGCTTGCTGCAATTGAAACAGCGTAAAGGTCGGCGGCATTAACTCGAAGATCACCGGCCGGTATTTGATCTTGCCGCGCAATCGACCCATCACGGTCGCGAGAATGCGACGATGATCTTTCATCATCGCCGCGCCCGTGATGGCAAAGATCAGCTGCGTCCGTTCGTCGGGGGTGAAGCGTCCGTCGGCGGCCGCTTCGGCAACCAAGCCCGCTTCATAGAGCAATTCATAGCGCTCAAGCACGCGCTCGTTATCCCAGGTCGCGCCATTCCAGCCAAAGGTGGTATCGGCGCGATCCTTGCGACGGATCCGATCGGACCTTTCGCCGGACGAATCAACCCACGCCTTGAGGGCCGGGGCAAGAACGCTGTCCAGCGTCGCGGGCGGCCCGGTCCGCCAGTCTTCCCAGGGGAAGTGGCGGTACCAATCGCTCCACACCTCGGCGTCGCGCGCGCGCAGGTCGGACTGGCGAACGAGCGCCAGGTATCCGACCGACACCGGCCGTGGGCCGCCGCGACGCTCCAACGGATCGCGAAACCGATCGCCAAAGGTGTAGAGCTGCTCGACGTAGCCGAGCGGAATGCCTGACTGTTGCGCCACCCACCGGCGCAACCCCTCTTCCAACGTGCGGTCGTTGACAGCGTCGAACGGGCCACTGGGGAGCCCGGCACCGACGGCCCCCTTCGCGGCCGGCGCCTGGTCGCGGAGCAGCATGATGCGGGGCGAGTCTCCCTCAATCGCAACCAGCGCCGCGCTGAGTTCGATCTGAACTTCAAACCCGCTCTTAAGTGATTGTTTTTTCGACATTTTCATGACACAACCCGTGACTGCGCCAGCTTCGTTCCACGGCCCCGGACCGGCACCGGGCTGACGCGGCAAATTTTGCCGGGTTTTAACCCGTTCTTCACCGGACGCCCATAGCGTGCTCCGGCTGCCAATAACATGCCCGACCGCTGCCTGGACGCAAAGCCAGCGCGGAACGGGGCCATGACCGTGAGAGGATCCGTCCTTGAATCCGTTCGTTCAACAGATACGCAATCTGGGCCCGGCCCGCCTCGCCGCCATGGGCGGCGTCGCCTTCGGCATGATTGCTTTCATCATCTTCTTCGCGACCCGCTTCTCGGCGCCGCAGCTGGAATTGCTTTACGGCGACCTCTCGGCGACCGACGCCCGCGAAATCATCCGTCAACTCGAATCGACCGGCGTTCCATTCCGTACCGAGAACAACGGCACCCAGATCATGGTGGCGAGCGAGCAGGTGACCTCGATCCGCATGCAGATGGCCGAACAAGGCATCCCTTCGGGCGGATCGATGGGCTACGAGCTTTTCGACTCGATGGATGCCCTCGGCACCACGAACTTTGTTCAGAACATTAAC
>VGEM01000421.1 GCA_016869315.1 Alphaproteobacteria bacterium
CATTGAGGCGCGAGATGGTATTGCCGGAATCTTCGGCTTCGATCCGTTTGACCTGCTCGGCCTGCTGTTTGATCGCGGCCGCCACCTGACGCAACAAAGCGCCGCGCTGCCAGATCGACATCGCCGCCCATCCGGGCTGGGCTTTCGCCGCCGCATCGACGGCGCGCGTGACGTCTTCACGTGTCGCGGCCGGCGCGCGGCCGATCGGTTCCTCGGTGGCGGGATTGACCGACGTCAGCCATTCACCGCCAGACGAGGGCACCATCCGGCCGCCAATCGACATCAGCCGATCGCCGTATTTCATGGCGTCACCTACCTGGAGTCATCTGTATGTGCACGGCCTTGACCTGAGTGTAGCTGAGCAGCTCCTCCAGGCACTCCTCGCCGCCGACACCGGAATTCTTGAAACCGCCGAAGGGCAGCCCGACAAAGTGCATGTTGGAGCTGTTGATCGCGACAACGCCGGCGTCGATCCGCCGTGCCGTGCTCAGCGCCGCCGTGATGTCGTTGGTGAACACCGCCGCGGTCAGGCCGTAGTCGGTGCCGTTGGCGATGCCGATCACCTCGTCGACGGTCGACCATTTTATCGCCGAGACGACCGGGCCGAAGATTTCCTCGCGCCCGACCTTCATCGTCGGTGTCACGTCGGCGAAAACCGTCGGCGCGATCCAATAGCCGCGCTGGAACTGCGCGCCCGCGGGCCGGCCGCCGCCGGTCATCAGGCGCGTACCTTCCGCCTTGCCCGCTTCAATGAACGACATCACGCGCTTGAAGTGGGCCGCCGAATTCACCGGACCCATTTCGGACGCGGCATCGAGCGGATCGCCGACCTTGAGCGCGGCGACTTTCGCCGTCAGCAATTCGACCGCCTTGGCGTAGAGCGACTCATGCACCAGCAGACGGCTGGTGGAGCCGCAGCTCTGACCCGCCCAGGAAAAATTCATTCCGGCGACGGTGGCGTCGACGGCTTTGACGACGTCGGCATCGGGGAAGACGATCAGCGGATTTTTTCCGCCCAGCTCAAGCGAGACATGCTTGACGCACGTCTCGGCGGCGGCGCGCTGGATCGCCATGCCGGTCGCGGCCGATCCGGTAAAGCCGATGCGGCGCACCCCGGGATGGCGCACCAGCGCATCGCCGACCGGCATGCCGTAGCCCGAGACAATGTTGACGACGCCGGGCGGCAGCACGTCGGCGCACGCCTGGGCCAGCAGATGCCCCGACAGCGGCGAGGTCTCCGGAGTCTTGATGACGACGGTGTTGCCCGCGGTCAGCGGCGCCGCGAGATGCGCGGCCGCGAACATGAACGGATGATTGAACGGCACGATCCGGCCGACCACGCCGTAGGGCTCGCGCAAGGTGAAGTGAATCCCGCGCGGCGAGGCCGGCACCGTGTCGCCTTTCATTTCGGTGGCGAGGCCAGCGAAGTATTCGAGATAACCGGCGGCAATTTCCACGTCGGCGCGAAGCTTGGCGATGGTGTTGCCGGTGTCGGTTGCCTCCATTTTGAGGATTTCGGCGGCGTTGGACCGAAACCTGGCGGCGAGTTTGCGGAGCAACGCGCCGCGCTCCCAGATCGAGCGCTCGTTCCAGCTCGGCTGCGCGTCAGCCGCTACGGCGACGGCCCGCATCACATCGTCCTTGGTGCCGGCCGGCACGCGCCCGATCGGCTCCTCAGTGGCCGGATTGAGCGAGGTGATCCACGCGCCGGCGCTCGCGGTGGCAAACGCCCCGCCAATCAACATCGGCCGATCACCAAAAATCATCTTGTTGGCCCGATTATATTTTCTGACGCAAAAATAGGGTTCGGCCCTATTTTAGGTGGTAGGAGAGGAAGGTGAGCGTGCGGGCATTGGCGGCATCGGCAGCGGCCTTGTCGTACCAGGAATTGCCGGGGTTGGCGAAGGCGTGATTGGCCTCGTACCAGTGGAGCTCGAGCGGTTTGGCGAGCGTCTTCATGCGGCCCTCGAACGCCGCAACCGAGTCGGCTTTGACGATGCGGTCTTTCTTGCCGAAGTGCCCGAGCACCGGGCCCTTGAGTTTGGACAGATCCGCCTCGGATCGATCGACCGAGCCGTAGTAGACCACCGTCGCATCGACCGGCGTGGCGATCGACGCATTGAGCGACCACCGTCCGCCGAAGCACCAGCCGACGGTCCCGACCCTGCCGGTACAGTCGGAATTGGCGCGGAGCCAGGCCACCCATGCGGTTGCCGTCTCTTCGACCCGCGCCTTGTTGAGAAACGCCATGCGCAGCATCGCCGTCACAAACCCGCCGTCGGTCTTGCCATCCATCAAATCCGCCGCGACCGCGAGGTACCCTTGATCGGCGTAATGCACCGCGAGCTCCTTGAACTCGTCGGTGAGGCCCTTGAAGGCGTGATAAAGCACGAGCCCCGGTGCCGGGAGCCTGGCCGGCTTCGCCAGCACCGCCGAAACCGTGCGGCCCGCGATTGTCGTCGACACGTTTTCGAGCCGGCTCATGGCAGCCTCTCTTCAAGCAGGTTCTGAGGAAATTCGGCGAAACTAGTCTTGGCTTTCGATCTGGCCGTTCCACCAAAACCGAGCGCCCCCGGATTGATCAAGCCGTGCGGATCAAGCGCGCGCTTGAGCGCCGCCGCAAGATCGAGCGCGGCCGACGACAACGCGGCCTGATACATCTCGCCGTCGATGCGCGGCGCCGTCGCGCCAAAGGCACCCCACAACAGCGCGAGGTCGGCGGCGAGCGTATCCGATGCCCCACCGTCGGCATAAGACACGGTCGTCGCGATGCTAAATCCGCGCGGGCACGCGCTCGTCACGTGCGACACCGCGATTCCGCGCTTCGCGATCATCTCGCGATGCCGCACAAAGTACTCGTCGGTCACCCCCGCCATTTCCGCCGCTCGCGACAACGGAAACAATGCTTCGGCCGTCGTCGCCCTCGGGTGCGGCATTGTCATCAGATCGGCCGTCTCGAAGGGCCGCGCCCGGATCAGCTCGGCGATCGCGTTCGGAATTTCGCGCATCGCCCCCGGCAGGATCAGGCGGCGAATCTGCGCCAGCCGGGCGTCGAGCTCGCGCTCGCTGTCGGCTTCGGCGATCACATGCAGCGACCATCCGCCGCGATCGACAATGCGGTG
>VGEM01000422.1 GCA_016869315.1 Alphaproteobacteria bacterium
GGATTTGGTCTCGGCGATATGGCGGCCGAACACTTTTTCCAACGCCAGAGTCATTTCACCGACGGTCGCCATTTTCTTGGCGGCTTCCGCCGACAAGGCCAGCAGATTTCCTTGGCCGCTTTCAGCGGCCTTGGTCAAAGCCCCGAGCGCACTCTGCACGGCCGACTCGTCACGCCCGGCCCGGAGGCGTTTCAGCTTGTCGATCTGGGCCGCGCGCACCGCCGTGTTGTCGACCGAGCGCACTTCGATGCTATCAAGCTGATCCGGTCTGAACTTATTGACCCCAACCACGGTCTGACGGCCGGAATCAATCCGCGCCTGGGTGCGTGCCGCAGCTTCCTCGATGCGAAGTTTGGGAATGCCGGCTTCGATGGCCTTGGCCATGCCGCCCAAGCTCTCGATTTCCTGAATGTGGTCCCAGGCACGTTTGGCGAGGTCGTGGGTCAACCGCTCGACGTAATAACTGCCGCCCCACGGATCGGCGGAGCGGATCGTGCCGGTTTCCTGCTGGATGAAGAGCTGCGTATTGCGGGCGATGCGTGCCGAATAGTCGGTCGGCAGCGCGAGCGCCTCATCAAGCGCATTGGTGTGGAGCGACTGTGTGTGTCCGGCGGTCGCCGCCATGGCCTCGATGCAGGTGCGAACGACGTTGTTGTAGACATCCTGCGCCGTCAGGCTCCACCCCGAGGTCTGGCAATGGGCGCGCAGGCTGAGTGATTTCGAACTCTTCGGCCCGAACGGCTTCACCAGTCTCGCCCACAACAGACGCGCGGCGCGCATCTTGGCGACTTCCATGAAATAATTCATGCCGATCGCCCAAAAAAAACTGAACTGCGGCACGAACGCGTCGATATCGAGGCCGGCTTTCAGACCGGCGCGGATGTACTCGACGCCGTCGGCGAGCGTATAGGCGAGCTCCAGGTCGGCGGTCGCGCCGGCCTCCTGCATGTGATAGCCGGAGATGGAAATCGAATTGAACTTCGGCATCTCCTTCGAGACGTAACCGAAGATGTCCGAGATCGCGCGCATGCTCGGCGCCGGCGGAAAGATATACGTGTTCCGCACCATGAACTCTTTGAGGATGTCGTTCTGAATGGTGCCGGAAAGCTTGTTCGGCGAGACTCCCTGTTCGGCCGCGGCGGCAATATAGAGCGCCATGATCGGCAGCACGGCGCCGTTCATGGTCATCGACACGCTCATCTGGTCGAGCGGAATGCCGGCAAACAACGTGCGCATGTCGTAGATGGAATCGATCGCCACGCCCGCCATGCCGACGTCGCCGGTGACGCGCGGATGATCGCTGTCATACCCACGATGCGTGGCGAGATCGAAGGCGATCGACAATCCCTTCTGACCCGCCGCCAGATTGCGCCGGTAGAAGGCGTTCGAATCCTCCGCCGTCGAGAATCCCGCGTACTGACGCACCGTCCACGGCTGGGTGACGTACATGGTGGGATACGGTCCGCGCAGGAACGGCGCCATGCCCGGCCGTGTGTCGAGGAAATCGAGACCTTCGATATCGCGCGACGTATACAGCGGCTTGATCGCAATGCCTTCTGGCGTCGACCAGGCGATATCCGCGAGCGCGCGTCCGGCGTCGTTCTCGGCGGCGGCATGCCATTCATCACGCGACATTCCGGCGCTGTTGGACGGCGAGGCCAGATCGACCGCGGCGAAATTCGGAATGCTCATGGCGCCGCTCCTTCGAGCCGGGCATATGCCGCGGTCAGCACCGCGGCGGCGTCGCAGCCAATATAGATGAAATCGTCGATCCCGGCCGCCTTGAGCGCGGCCTCGATCTCGCCGCCGCGCCCGGCAAGATATACGGCTTTGGCGCCGGCGGCTTTGAGCGCGGCCGCGGCGGATGCCGCCTTCTCCTTATATAGGGCATCGGTCGAGCAAATGACCGCCAGCGCGGCGCCCGAGCTGGTGAAGTTCTCACCAGCGATGGCCGCAATGCCGCCGGCCTCGAAGAAGTTTTTCGCAAAGGTAAGACGCGGCGTGAACTCGGCGGCGGTGCCGATGGTCGCGAGGTAAATCTTGGCGCGACCCTTTGCCGCTTCACCCTTGTCGCGGAGCGCCTCGAAGGTTTCGGCCAGCCGAAACGCGCGGAGGGGGGTGCTGCTGATTGGCGCGCCGCCCAGCGCTTTCGACATGGCGAGGACGTTGGCGCCTTTTGACACCGCCGTAACCAGCGTTGTCATCAGCGCGCCCGTGCCGGGCGCCGGCAGCGCATCGACAGCGCCGACCGGCGCCTGATCGCGTTTCGCCAAAATGGCGGGAAGATCGGGATGATCGGCGTCGACCCGTGCCTCGCCAATGTCAGGGAATTCGCTTACGCCGGTGATGGGGTCCTTGCGACGGGCGAGATTGCGCGCGCGCTCGGCGGCGACGGCCTTAATCTTCTCGGCAATGATGCCCGAGGTGAGTGCCGTACCCATGCCGCCGGCCCGTTCGATCTCCTGGAGAATGGACCACGCCGCGTCAGCCAAGGTGTCGGTCAGAGACTCGAACAAATAAGCGCCGCCGGCGGCGTCGACGACCCGGTTGATGCCCGACTCTTCCATCAGCACCAGTTGCAGATTTCGCGCGATGCGGCGCGGCAGCGCCCGCGAATATCCGAGCGCAGAATCAAAAGGCGCGACGGTGATGGCATCGGCCCCGGCGACGCCGGCCGCGAAACACGCCGCCGTGGTGCGAAGGATGTTCGTCGCGGGATCGCGCCGGGTCATCATGCGCGGGGCGGTTTGGGCATAGAACGGCGCGGTGCGGCGTTCGGCGCGGGCGCCGCTCGCCTCGGCGATCCGCGACCACAAACGTCGCGCGGCGCGAAACTTGGCAACCGTCATGAAGACGTCGGCATCGCACGCGAGCGTGAACGCCATCTGGCCGCAGGCGTCATCGATCGAGAGGCCGGCGGTTGTCATGGCGCGCAGGTACTCGATGGCCGATGCCATCACCGCGCCGAGCTCAACCGCCTCGCCGGCGCCGGCCGAGTGATAGACGATCGATCTGGCATTGAGTGCGCGGGCATTCGGATAATGGCGCGCGGTATAGGCGGCGGTATCCGCCATGCGCGCCAGCACCGCCGGCAGCGCGACGATCAATTTGCCCGAGGTC
>VGEM01000423.1 GCA_016869315.1 Alphaproteobacteria bacterium
GCGGCTCCACATGTACGGCTACCGCCACGACGGTAATCTGGTGCCGCATTATACGATGAGCAATCTCAACATTCGCCGTTGGACGCCGCAGCCGGATGGCGGTTTCAAGGCCAGGGTGTTCGAGTGCGGTACCTACACCAAGTTCGACAGCGACGAGCCGCTCGACCACTGGGATAACCCCATCACCGGCGAGCGGATCAAGGTGTGGAATTTTCTGGCCGGGCCGCTCAACATTTCGATCAACGCCGACGGCACGTTGGGCGCCGGCGCCGAGACCACCGTCCGCGCCAAGCCACAGAGTTTCGAGGTGATCGGCGATACCGTGTTCATGCCTCAGGCATCGGCATTTTCGTATCCCAATCCGTTTCAACCCAAGGATTGGCCGAAGGAGTCGTCGGGCGAGAAGACTTACTGGGATTCACATTACCTCTACATGGCAAAGGCGGCCGATGTCGCCGACCCTAATGTCACCAATGCGCCAGCGAACTTGCAGCTGCAGAACCTGGTGAGCTGGAGCTATTGGATCCGGATGGGCCAGCAGCCGGGACGCAGCTGGGGCAGGGGCTTCGGCTCGAAACTCAAGAGCCTCGATGACATGCCCAAGGCGGCACGGCGCGAAATGGAAAAGAAGACGCCGAAGATTTTCGAGACGGCGACCTGGACCGAGCTCGTCAACGAGACCGAAGAGTACAAGAAGAGCCACAAGCCATAACGGCCTACGCCAGCATCACGCCGACATCATAGCGTTCAAACACGCGGTCGCGCGTGACGATCATCATGCGCTCATGCTGCGCCTGCGCAATCAGGAGGCGGTCGAATGGATCGCGGTGCACGAACGGGAGAGTCCGAACTCCGTAGGCGTGTTCGGGTGTTGTTGGCATGACATCGATTTGCGCTAACCCCAATCGTCCGGGTAGCCATGTCTCAATTGGCCCAGGCAACTCGAGTTTGCCGAGGGACTGTTTGATGGCGATTTCCCATAGAGACACGACGCTGCATTGTGCGTCGTGGTCACCGGACACCAGCTCATCATGTGTCGATTTGAGCATCGCATCCGGCGATGTCAGAATCCAAATCACTACATTGGTGTCGAGCAGAAGCCTCAAGTACCTTCGCCCTCAAAGGCGGCCATGATATCGGGAGGCAATTCGTCGAAGTCGGGCGCCATCCAGATTTGGCCCCGAGCAACCCCCATAACGATGCCGCGTCTTTTTTTCTCCGGTAAAGGAGCGATTCTAGCGACTGCCTTACCATTGCGGCCGATAATGATCTCTTCGCCTGCCTCGGCCCGCTCCACCAGCTTCGACAGGTTGGTCTTGGCTTCGTAGATGTTGACGATTCTGCCCATGGGAGATCCTCAATTTGTCGCACATTTTAGTTGGTCTGGTCTGGTCTGGTCAAGTTAGACCATGCCGCGATATCCGCCGCTTGATTCTCTGCCGCCCGCCCGGTCTTCTGGCGCCTTCACACAAGGGAGGATGCCATGACTGAAGACGCTGGGTTGTCGCGCCGCGGCGCGTTTGCGATGGGGGCGGCGATGCCGCTCGGGCTTGGCGCGATGCCGGGATCGGCCCGCGCGGCGACGCAGAAGCTCGATTTGTCGACGCCGGCGGCCCGCCTGCGGGTTCGCATGAAGGTGACGGCGTCACTTAAGCCGGTGCCGCAGTACAGATTTTATCGACTGCACCTTTATGCCTACATGAATGAAGGCAACCTGGTGCCGCTGTTCACCATGAACAATATCAACGTCACCACCGCGACCCAGACCGGCGAGAACGCGTATTCGATCGTCGGCTTCGAGTCCGGCGTGTACTGCAAGTTCGACACCGACGAAGTGCTCGACGTGTGGGAGAACCCGATCACCGGCGAGAAGCGCGAGGTGTGGCAGTTCATCGGCGGTCCGCTCAAGGTCACGATCACGGCCGATGGCGTCGACACCGGCGAGGGCGCCACCGTGAAGCCCAAGGAAATGCGGATGGAGCAGATCGGCGACATGGTGTTCGTGCCAAGCCAGTCGGCGTTCAAGTTTCCGCACCCGATGAAGCGCGAGGAATGGCCGAAAGAGTCATCGGGCCCGACGTTCTTCTGGGATTCGCATTTTGTGTACGGCGCCAAGGTCGAGGATGTGATGAACCCCGATCTCGATAGCGCGCCGGCCTTTTGCCAGTTCCAGAATCTGGTGAGCTGGCATCCCTGGCTGGGCCTTGGCGGCAAAGACGGGCGCAGCTACGGCAAGGCCTATGGCACCAAGCTCAAGAGTCTCGACGATTTGCCGCCGCACATCGTCAAGCAGTTCCGCGACAAGACGCCCGAGATCTTCGACACCGGCAACTGGACCGAGTTCAAGGACGACTTCAAGGACTTCATGAAGACCCGCAAGCCCACCTGAGGCGCATCCGATGTCAGCGTTCGTTCCGCAGGCGCGCCACGGCATGTCGGCCGTGCCGGTTCACGACGAGGCGTCGCGACAGGACTTTGTTCTGTCGTTCCGCCGGCATCTTGCCGCGAACGTCGCTTCGGGCATTCGCACCGTTCTTGAGCGACGCGCCGAGCCCGCGTTCGTGCGCGCCAACGGCCGGCCCTGCAAGGATCGCCGCGAGGTTCGAAAAGCGTTGTCGACAGATCCCTACTATCAGCTCTGGGGCGCGTTCCAGCGCGGCGCCCAGGAGCTGATGTGGGATTCGGTGATCGACACCGTCGAGCGCACCTGGCCCGACATGACGGCGCGGGCGCGGGCTTTCGCAACGTCGAACACGCGGCGCGGGTCGCTGACCCTCGATCCCGCCCTCCCGGTACCGCGGTATCTCGCCGCCCATCACATCCACACCATGCCCGGCAGCTACTGCGCCGAAAACGGCGAGGGCGACATCACGGCGGGCGCCGTCTACGATCGCGGCGTCTACATCTACATCCGTGGCAGCCTTGGTCCCTTTAACAACGGCCAGGGCGCGCAGCTCGTGAGTTTTTTTCAAGAGAAATTCGCTGGACGCAAACCGGCGCGCATGATCGACCTCGGCTGCACCGTGGGGCACTCGACGCTGGCCTGGGCTGACGCGTTTCCATCGACCGAAGTTCACGCGGTTGATGTCTCGGCGGCTTGTCTACGCTAT
>VGEM01000424.1 GCA_016869315.1 Alphaproteobacteria bacterium
CACGTCGATGCGCTGCTGACGCAGGTCATCATTGGCTTCGACCGCCGCGAAACCACCGCGCTGAAACACCATCGGGCCGACGCCCGAGCCCATGTTGATGCCCATCAGGTCGTAGGTGTCCCAACCGCCCGGCATCAGGTGCCACTCGGTCTCGGTTTCATATGCGGGAACCTTGAGGTTCAGATCGAGTTCCAGACTGCCGCCGGACTTGGGGATCGGCAGCTGATAGAACGCCTCGGCCTCTCTCCGGCGAAGTTCGGTCGCCACCACGCCCTTGGTGTAAACTTCTTCAGCGACGTAGCGCTGCATCAGGCGATCGTAGCGGTAGGTGGCCGATCGCTCGGCCACCGCCTTGGCCTTAGCGATACGGTCCGACCAAGGTTCGTTGTGCCGATCCTGCCACGACTTCGCCAGCGCCGCGCCCTCGGGGTCGGCGTTGAAGTCGGCCCGCGCACGCTGGCGAACGGTGCCCGCGACATAATTCTGCAGCGCGCCCATCATTTCGAGGCCGGCCCGACCCCGCTGCGCAAACGTCACGCCGCGCGGATAGGCGTAAACGGGTGAGTTGGCCTGGGCTTGGTCGGGAAGTGATGCGTTGGACATGGTCGATCTCCAAATCGATACAAACTTTCTCCGTCATGCCGCGCCTTGATCGCGGCATCCAGAGGTTTTCGTTTGCGAGATCAAACGGAAAACTCTGGACCCCGCGGACGAGCCGCGGGGTGACGATTTGAGTTATGGGGTCATCCGGGCTTGGTCCCCCGGACCACCCACGGGTACCCGTACTTGCCGAGGGCGAAGCCTTCGACGTTAATGAACCCGGCGTCCTTGAACACCTGGTTGAAGTCCATCTCGCGGGTGACGGTGAAGAACGGCTCACCGCGATGCTCGGTATCCCAATCGAGCACCACCGCCTGCAACGGATGCACCGCCGAGAACGGCGGCGGATCGTTCATCACGAGATCGCCGCCCGGCTTCAGGATGCGGAACGCTTCCTTGATCGACTGGACGCAATCGTCGACCGGCATCTCGTGCTGAAGGGCGTACATGATCACGCCGTCGAACGAATTCGACGGCTCGCCGGTATCGCGGCAATCGCGCTGCTTGAAGTGCACCTTGAAGCCAAGCCGTTCGGCCATGATGTGGCCATTCTTGAGCAGGTACGGCGACAGATCGCTCGCGACCAGTTCCGCCTCGGGGAATACCTGGTGCACGCAGCTCATGGTGCCCGCGCCGCCGCAACCCGGCTCGTAGATGCGGCCATAGCTTTTCTTGGGGAAGGATTTGACGACGTCGATGCGCTGTTGGGCGATGTTGTCGCCGGCTTCGACCGCGGCATAGCCGCCGCGCCGGAATACATGACCGATCCCCGTCCCGGCCGTGCTCATCAGGTCGTAGCCATCCCAGCCGCCCGGCATCAGATGCCACTCCGTCTGGGACTGATAATCGGGGATCTTAACCGTCGGATCGAGTTCGAGCGTGCCGCCGGCTGACGGCGGCGTCGGCACCTTCGCCAGCTCCATCGCTTCCTTGCGGCGCAATTCGGCCGCGGGAAAGCTGCGGATGTAGACCTCCTCGGCCACATATCGCTGCATCAACCGTTCATAGCGGTAGGCTTTTGACCGTTCGGCAACCGCCTTGGCTTTGGCGATCCGATCCGACCAAGGCTCATTGCGGCGATCTTTCCAGGTCTCGGCGAGGGCCTGCCCTTCAGGGTCGGCGTTGAATTCGGCCCGCGCCCGCGTGCGCACTGTGCCGGCGACGTAATGTTGCAGCGACCCCAGGAACTCCATGCCCGAACGGCCGCGCTGCGCGAGCGAAACGCTTTGGCGGGCGAACGGACCAAACTTGGCGGCGGGTTCAGGTTGTGTTGCTTGCGTGGCCATTGCGACGTCTCCCGGTTGAACGGCCATATGAGCAAAACCGGCCCCGCCCCGCAAACCGGAATTGGACGGATGTCGCACAAAGAACAAGGGCCGGGATCGCTCCCGGCCCTTGCCAATCCTGATCTGGATCAGGGACTTTTTAGAACGTGTAGTTCACGCGGATGCCGAACTGGCGCTTATCCTGCGGGCCGAGGCCGACGCCCTGGGCGAGGAAGCTAAGGTCACCCTGGACCCCGAAGTCGGTGAACGCGTTGGCGCCCGCCCAGTTGTCCTCGTCGAACAGGTTGCGGACGAACAGCTCGATGCGCAGGTTCTCGCGCTCGACGCCGGCGCGGGTGTGGACCAGCCAGTACGGGCTCGACCAGGCGTAGTTCGAGAAATCGATAAAAGCCTTCCCGAAATAGATGAGGTCGGTGCGCGCGAACCAGTCCCAATCACCGACAAGCTGGTTAGTGTAAGTGCCCGACAGGTTGCCCTGCCATTCCGGGTAGCGGATCTGCGTCGAGCCCGAATAGTTGGTGGCCGCCGCCGCGACGTTGGGATCGGTGCTGCGCGCCAGCACGCCGGCGGCATTACGGCGCAGCGGATTGCGGACCTCGGTCGAGAACCCGCCGGTCAGCACCAGGGTCGTGAACTTGTTGTCGTTCCAACTCAGGTTGCCGGTGAAGTTCCAGTTCTCGTTCGGGGCGTAGGCGGTCTCGAACTCGGCGCCCTTGAACTTGGAGGAGCCCGAGGTGCTGAAACCCAGCGTGTTGTTGAACGCATTCGGGATGCGGTCGCGCAGCGCGGGGTTGTCGGCGTCGCGGAAGTAGCGGACCGTCAGGCCGAACGGCAGGTTCTTCCACTTGTAATAATAACCGGTCAGGTTGGTCTTCAACGCGCCGTCCAGCCAATCGGCTTTCATGCCGATTTCAGCCGCGTCCAGGTACTGGGCGGGCGTGTTCGTGATTAGATTTCCACCCGGCGACTGCGAGGCAATCTGCGCGCACTCGGACGCGGTCGAGGGCGTGCCGGCGCCGGGCAGCCCGGCCGGGAT
Organism: Alphaproteobacteria bacterium; assembly: GCA_016869315.1. Taxonomy (GTDB): domain Bacteria; phylum Pseudomonadota; class Alphaproteobacteria; order Rhodospirillales; family Rhodospirillaceae; genus VGEM01. The sequence goes on from VGEM01000424.1 coordinate 2,923, forward strand.
GATGAACGGCACCAGGAAGGTGTCGTTGCTGCAGATCGAAACCAACCCGTTGATCACACCCGGCAACGTGCCGCGCGAGGCCTGGCCGTAAACGGTCAAATCGTCGCTCGGCTTGTAGGTCAGGATGATGCGCGGCGTCTTCTGCTTGAACTTCTCG
>VGEM01000425.1 GCA_016869315.1 Alphaproteobacteria bacterium
ATGCGCCGAATGCGCGGAATCATGTCGAGGCCGTTCTCGTCCGGCATCAGCACATCGGTAACAACAACGTCGCCCTCGCCGTCTTCGATCCAACGCCAGAGCGACGACGCGGTTCCCGTCGTGCGAACGTCGTACCCGGCACGCCCAAGCGCATGCGACAGCACCGTGCGGATGCCGTGATCGTCGTCGGCGACCAGGATCGTTGCCTCAGGCATCGGCCGGCGCCTCGGTTGACAGAATCGGCAGGCGAACCCGGAACACAGTTCGCCGCGGCTCGCTCTCGAACTCGACCACGCCACCGTGATCGTTGACGATCTTGGCGACCAGCGCGAGCCCGAGTCCGCTGCCGCGCGGCTTCGACGTGATGAAGGGCTCGAACAAGTGCGGCTTGATGTCGTCGGGAATTCCGGCGCCGTTGTCCTGAACGCTGACCACCAAGGGAAGTTGGATTCGGCTGCCGGTGCCGGGTAATGCGATTCGCACACCCTGCTGATAGGATGTGGTCAGCGCGATTTCGCCAGTCTTTCGCGACGCCGCCTCGGCCGCGTTCTTGACGAGGTTCATGAAGACCTGAACCAATTGATCGTGATTTCCATCGACCGCCGGCAGCGACGGATCATACCGCTCGATGAACTTCATCCCGCGAGCGAACCCGGCCTCGGCGGCGCGGCGAACGCGTTCCAACACGGCGTGAATATTGACCGGCGCGCGTGCCAGCGGTCCGCCATCCGAAAACACCTGGACCCGATCGATCAGCGCGACGATTCGATCGCACTCGTCCAGGATCAATTGAGCAAAACGCTTGTCGTCGTCGACCACGCTCTGCTGCAGCAATTGGGCGGCGCCGCGAATTCCGGACAGCGGGTTCTTCACCTCGTGGGCCAACATCGCCGCCATGGCCGTCATCGATCGCGCGGCGCCGCGATGTTCGAGCTGCTGCCCGATACGAATCGCGCGAGTCTGCTCCTGGAGCGAGATCACCAGCCAGCCGGCGCGGTCGGGCACCGGAACAATGTTGATGGTGATGTCGCGCGTGCCCGTTCTGGGCGTGTCGATCCCCAGTCCGTGTGCGGCCATGGCCACGCCTTCGCGGGCAGCCTGCATGATCAGATCCATCACCGCCCCACTTGGCGGCAGCAGATCGGCCAGTTCCGCATCGAGCAGCGCCTGCTCGCTCGACTGGAACAGCTGTTCAGCGGCGCCGTTGGCGTACCGAACACGGAATTCGGGATCGACAACCATAGTCGCGCTGGCAATGGCGCCAAGGATGGCCTCGGCATCGATGACGCCCATCGCCCGCCGAGGATCGCGCGGAAATGGAATTGGCTCGGCCATCACGCCGCCAATCTGAGCGATCGATCTTCGGCGGCGCCGAAGAAGTCCTTGATCATCGCAACCACCGTTGCCGGATCATCCTCGATCATGACGCGCGAGCGAAACTCATGTACGCCGGGATATCCGGCCGCGGACCAGGCGATATGCTTGCGGGCCATCCGGACGGCTTTATGCATGCCGTAGTGATCGAGCAGCGCGTCATAATAGCCGAGCAGGATATCGCCGCGCGCCGAGGCGCTCGGGTCCGGACGCGAACGACCGGTCGCGAGAAAATCGCGAACCTGACTCGGAAACCAGGGCCGACCGAACGAGCCGCGACCGATCATGACGCCGTCAGCGCCCGACGCCTTGAGCAGCGCGACGGCATCGTCGACCGTCACGACGTCGCCGTTGCCAATCACCGGAATTCTAACGGCGGCCTTCACGGCGCCGATGAAGGCCCAATCTGCGTGCCCGTTGTAAAGCTGTGCCCGGGTCCGGCCGTGAACCGTGATCATGGCAACGCCGGCGGCTTCGGCTTTGGTGGCCAGCGACGGGGCGTTGCGGCGAGAGTCGTCCCAACCCGTGCGCATTTTGAGCGTGACGGGGATTCTGACCGCCTTGACCACGGCATCGATAATGCGAAGCGCGTGGTCTTCGTCGCGCATCAGCGCCGAGCCGGCCCAGCCGTTGACGATCTTCTTGGCCGGGCATCCCATGTTGATGTCGATGATTGCCGCCCCTCGGCCCTCGTTGATCTTGGCCGCTTCGGCCATGACCTCGGGCTCGCAGCCAGCCAATTGCACGGCCATGGGATGCTCGTCGGCGCACGCTGTGCTCATGCGGAGGGTCTTGTCGCTGGCGTGCAGCATCTGGCGGCTGGCGATCATTTCCGAGAACACTAGATCGCAGCCGAAGCCCCTGACGAGGCGTCGGTACGGCAAATCGGTCACACCCGCCATGGGTGCGAGCAACACATTGCTCGGGATGGTAAGGCTGCCAATCCGGATGGATCGAATCATGTTGCATTTATGCACAATTCGCGGGCAGAGGCCCACGGCTTTTGCGCACACCAGCCAACCTGATTTCAGATCATGTAATAAGTGAAATATATTACTTAAATAATTGATATAAATAAGTTTATATAGAGGTGTTATGAGCGGACATTGAGTGGGAAAGGCCGTTGTCAGGCAACTTTGACAAGGAACTTGCCGATATTACGCCCCTGCAACAGCGAAATGAAAGCCTCCGGCGCACTTTCCAGTCCGGCGAATTCGGTTCTGTTGTATCGCAGCACTCCCTTGCCGAGGAGATCGGCCAACGCCTTCCGTCCAGCGGCGTACCGCGGAACATGGTGATGAACCGTAAACTGGCCGTGGAACTTCGCAGACTGACCCCAGGGGCGTGAATCGTTGTAATGGGCGACCAAGCCGCACTGGGTCACCCGCCCCCCGGGATTGAGGTGCCGCCGGATGACCTCGGCCTGATCACCGGCCGTGTTATCGAAGAAATAATCGACCCCCTGCGGACATGAGGCCCGGATTGCGGCATCAAGGTCGGCGGTAGACCGATAATTGATCCCGACGTCGAACCCGAGTTCGTTGACGATGTAGGACACCTTTTCGTCGGTACTGGTCAGTCCCACCACGCGGGCGCCGAAATGCTTGCCGAGCTGACCGGCCAAGCAGCCAACCATGCCGGCCGCGCTGGTGATGACCATGGTTTCACCAGGTCTGAGGCGCCCCTCGTCCTGCA
>VGEM01000426.1 GCA_016869315.1 Alphaproteobacteria bacterium
AAACCTTCGTCCCAGTAAATCCAAAAGCACGGCAGGATGGCGGCCACCAGTTCGGCGTACGACGCTGTCGCGCCGAGCGATAAGAGGTAATTGGTGTAGTTCAGGCACGTCGGTGACGGCTCGGCTGCAACGCGCTCCGCTTCGCCGATGCCGAATTCCTTGAAGAATCCAGCGTGCAGCGCCCGCTCGACCTGGATCGCGACGGCCGCGGCACCCGAGAATTCGAGCATCGCATCGGTGTCCGGGGCCTTGGCTGAGGCGAGCGACAGGGCACGCGAATAGGCCTCGAGATAGATCGAGTCCTGGATCATATAGAATTGAAATTTCTCGGTCGGCAACGTGCCGGCAGCCAGTTCGCGGTTGAACGCAAGATCGCGGATCGCCTGACGCAGGCGGGCGCTGTCGGCCCAGCAGGTCTGAGTGAATCGCTTCATCGCCTTAGAACTCCGCTTTCACGGTCACGCCGTACTGTCGCCCGCGATTGATGTTGAAACTGTCGAACGGTCCGTTGGGCCCGAGAAAGGCGAGGAGCCCGATCTGGCCTTGGCCGAAGGCCGACACCGCCCAGCGATTGTCGGTCAAATTCTTGGCCCAGGCCGCGATCGACCAGGTCTCCGTCGCAAGGGCAGCGCGGAGATTGATAGCGCCCTCAGTCGGTGAATAGAGCGCGTTGTCGATCTCGAAGAAGGTCTTGCCGCGCAACGTAACCTCGCCGCGGACCTTGAAGCTCATCTCGCCCGTGACGGGAAACTTCAGCTCTGCGCCGGCGAGCCCGTTGAACCGGGGCGAGTTGGGCGTTTGACTGCCGGCGTAGGTGCGAAGCCCGGTGCCCGAAACGGGATCGGGCGTTTGTAAGCGGCCAATTTCTGCGTCGGTGTAGGCGAACGACGCGTCGATGCTGAATGTCTCGTTTGGTCGCGCGGTCACGGCCGCCTCGACGCCCCGGATATCGACGCTCGGCACGCTAAAGGTTGTGTCGTTACCGTTGATGAAGGCGAAGTACTGAAAATTTCGGTAGTCGGTCGCGAAAGCGGCAACTGAGCCCGCCATCATGCCATCGGTCGACGCAAACCGCGCGCCGATCTCGGCCGCCGTGGTTGTTTCCGCTTTGTAGATGCGTGTGAACGTATCTGTCGCGCCGGGCACCGGATTGAAGCCGCCCGGTTTAAATCCGCGACTGATGCTGGCGTAAAGCAACGAGCCGTCCCGCACCGAGTACGAAACCGAGACCTTCGGTTGAAGTTGGCGAAATGTCTTGCGGCTGAAGTCGGCGCGACGATTGCTCGTGACGCCGCGGATGTCTTCGGACGTCCTGACCGAATCGAAGCGGAGCGCCGCGGTGACGTCCCAGCGATCCGCCGGCGTGAAACTTGCCTGCCCAAATCCGGCAAGCTGCGTGGTCGGCGTGCGGTAGCGCGAGGCCTCGCCGCCGAACAGCAACGGACCGAAGTCGTCCACGCGAATTCTCAACACGTCCTGAACGAAGACGCCGGCGATCCATCGCACAGGCGCAGCATCATCCGACGTCAGGCGGCTTTCGCCCGTCCATGCCCGGAGGTCGACAGGTTGGGCAATGGGCTGAATGCCGTTCGGGAAAAGCGGCAGTCCGAAAAAGGTGACGGGCTTGTCGTTGCGGAAGTCGAGTTCTTCCTGCCAGCGCTTGTGGTAGTGATTGAAGCCGACGATCGTCGACCATGTCGCGCTGCCAAGTCTGACGTCCGCTTTCCCAGACACCTCGTACCAATGCCGCTTGGCGACGCCTTCAAAATCTCCGAACGGGTCGGTGAGCGCCTCGCCGTCGAGCCGCCCACGGAACTTCCCCGTGACATTGTTGGACGAAACCCACGCGGCGCCGCTGTCCTCAGAGTTGACGTGCCAGCGGAGTTCCAACGTCACAGTGTCGCCGGGGTCCGCTTGCACGCGGGCGCGCAGGTTGCGCGTAGTTTGATGGTCGACGTTCTTCTTGAGGAACGTATTGAAGATCCAGCCATCCCAGTCCTGAACCTGGCCAGCGACACGGAATTTGAGCTTGGTGCCCGCGATCGGCCCACCGACAGCGGCCCGAATGGCCTTGTTGCCGCCGTTTCCCGCTTCGGCTTCGGCGCCGGCCTCGAACGTTTCGGTCGGTGCACGCGTCGCCAGATTGAACACGCCGCCGATGGCGTTCTTGCCATAGAGCGCGCCTTGCGGGCCTTTGACGATCTCGACGCGCTCAAGATCGTAATAGGGCTGGGTGAACAGCTCTTTGTCAGGGAGCGCGAGACCGTCAACGACATAGGTGACGGACGCCTGCTGCAATCGATCGGTCGACACGCCGCGGACGGTGATGATGTTGGTGCCGGGATCCTGATCGTTGATGACGAACACGCCTGGCGTGGCCGCCGCCACATCCTCGAAGTTCACGACCTGACGATCAGCGAGGGCGGCGCGATCGAACACTGTCACGCTGTCCGGCACTTGCCACAGGGATTCGGCCCGTCCGCGCGCGGTCACGATGATCTCTTCGATCTCGGCGTTTGCCGGACCGGCGAGGGCACAGAGAAACAGAACAAAGCGCGGGGCAATCCCGTGCATGGCGCTCTCCCTACGCTGGCATGACCCAGATCAGGTTCAACGGGTCATCGCGGCGACGCGCAGGCGTCGTGGCGATCTCTCAGCCCCCTCGCGGGGCTCCCCGAGGTTCGAAACGAACCTTCAACTTCGTGGAGGATGCGGTCTTAGCCGGCCGCAGTCAAGCGAGGGCAAGGCCCATGCGCAAGGCCGTGAAGCGGAAGCCGGGAATATGCTCGGTCCGGCGGCCTTCGGGCACCCAGCCGCGCGCCCGATAGAACGCAACCGCGTTCTCGTTGGCGGCCAGCACTTCGAGCATGGCTTTCGACGCGCCGCGCGTGCGAAGCGATGAAATCGCCGCGTCGTAAAGCGACGATCCGATGCCGAGTCCCTGATAATCCGGCAACACATAGAACATCCAGAAATGCCCCTGTTCGTTGACGCCGACCGCGCCGACCATCCGGCCGTCGTACTCAGCGACCAGGACCGAGCGCCAGTTCATGGCGACGAC
>VGEM01000427.1 GCA_016869315.1 Alphaproteobacteria bacterium
GCCCATTGCGCGCCCATCGGCCCACGGCAGGCGCCGCCGAGGCCGCAACCCCAACTGCCGGCGCCGAGATAGGTTTTCTTGCGACCCCATTCGCGCGCCAGTGCGCGCACCACTCGCGCCGGCACACCGGTCTCGGTTTCCTGCCACTCGGGCGTCTTGGCGGTGCCGTCGGTCTGGCCGAGGATGTAGGCCTTCCACTCCTCGAAGCCCTCGGTCCGGGTCTCGACAAACTTTTTGTCGTAGGTGCCCTCGGTGATCCACACGTGACACAACGCCTGGGCCATCGCCGCGTCGGTGCCGGGCTTGGGCGAAATCCACGTGCCGCCCATCAGCGCCGCGGTGTGATTGAGGTACGGGTCGATGTGCACCATCTTGATGCCGAGCTCTTTCGCCCAGCGGCGGCGGATGGTGCCGTCGAAACCGTAGGTCTTGTCCGGGTCGCTCGACCAGAACACGATCATCTCGGCTTCTTTCAGGCAGTCCTCGACCGTGCCGTAGAATTCGGGCGTGCCGAGGCGCATGCTGTTGCCCCAGTGGTGCATCGCGCCCCAGAACCAGCCTTCCCAGCTGTCGGGCGTGCCCATCTGTTTCGTACAACCCAGCAGGTTCGAGAACCGGCCGTAGGCGCTGAGATAGTGGCCGAAGTTGCCCCATTGATGGTGCGAGCCGCTGGCGGCAAAAATCGAGCCGCGGCCCTTGGCTTTGGACCGCTTGATCTCGGCGACGACGATATCGAGCGCCTCGTCCCAACTGATCGGTACGAATTCCGACTTGCCGCGGTTCTGGATATTGCGATTGCCGTTGGGGTCGAAGTCGACCCGCTTCATCGGGCTGAGGATGCGGTCCTTGGAATAGACCATCGACTTGAGACAAAGCCCATGGGGCGCGAGAGACGTCTTGCGCGGCGGCGTGAAAGTCTTGCCACGCGCCTTGATCGACCACGACGGTGCGTCGGTGTCGTCGAACTCGATCGGCGTGATGCGGACGATCTTGCCGTCCTTGACGTAGACGAAGATCGGTCCGCCGTTGGTGCCGTTGGCGTAACGAACTTCGCCGTTGCCCATGTCGGTGCCGCTCTGCCAGCCGACCGTGGTCATGTAAGTCAGCGTCGCCGCGAACCACACGGCAAGCTCGTCCGGACCTTCCATGCCGACCTTGAAGTTCTTGGCCGCGTCGATGCGGACCAGGTGATCGAACGGCGGCGTCAGGAATTCGGCGGCGACATCTTCGTTGTGAAAGTACAACGTCAGATCCGGCTTGGCGTGAATCCCGGACCGTGAACTGATCTTGCCGTTCTCGAATTTGATCCAACGGCCTTTGGAATTGTCCTTGAGCTTGAACTGCGCGACGAGATTGCGCTCGCGGAGCCGGGCGGCGTAAGCGGGATAACGAAGCCTGGCGAGCTTCAGGGCCTGAACCAGACCCCAGAGAATGACCGCGAACCGCATCCGAGCCTCCACAAAATCCTCAGCCGGCTAACCGTAGTCGGATCGATCCAAGCGAGGCAATACCGTCCAGCACCAACCGCCGCTATTCCGCTGAAAGACGGTCCATTTGTGGCCGGCAAGTTGCGAAAAATCAGGCGGATGACGACTTTAATTTGCGAAATCTCAAACCCAGGCCGGCGGCGCTGGACGCAAATGGTATTCTGCCGAAACTTCCGCCTCTATTTGCGCACCGTGATGGGCGGAAACGGGCCACAGTCCGGGTGTGAGAAGATGATGGTGTCGGTCTCGTGCCGGCGCTTGCACAGCCAATGATCGAGCTGTGGTCTGATCGAGGGGTCGTCGATCACGTATATCTTCCCGATACACTTTTGATTGCCGATGCAGCCGATGATCTGCTGATTGAGATCGGCGCGCAAAGCCGCGCCGAACACCGACAGGTCTTCCGTCAAGAACGATGTGCCCGTCGCCGTGTTGTGGTCGGGATCGCTGGGGCCGCCCGGCATCAGCGAGCCCTGGCGGATCACGGTGTAGGGAATGCCCGACTCACGCAGCACGCGCTCGGCGGCGCTCATGTCGGCCGAGACTTTGTACAGCGGCGGGCTGAGGGGACAGTCCTTGGCAGCGCGATCGCTGCACGCGGCGCCGAGGACAAGAAACTGACGAAGCCCCATGCCCCGAGTCGCCGCGATGAGATTGCGATAAGCCAGCGTGTAGCGGTCGTCGACGCCCGACAGCATCTGCAAGGTCTCGAAGACGACCGTGAATTTCTTGCCGGCGAGCGTGGCAGCAACCTGCTCGGCTTCAAGCACGTCGGCGACAGCGTACTCGACCAGCACATCTTTCAAGAGCGCGCGATCGGTCGTCGGGCGCACCAGCACCGTCACCTTGTCGCCACGCGCGATCAGCGCCTTGGCAACGGCGGCCCCCGTGTTCCCGGCGCCGCCGACGATCAGGACATCGTCCTTGGCCGATGCCGGTATCGCCGCCGACAGGTAAAGAGCGACCGCGCCCAACAACAATCGAAACGGGTTCATCGGTTACCTCCGGGGTGATGGCAGGAAGCGTATCCGGCACGGGTACCAAGTTCCAGCGCGAGAATGTCGCGCGATACCACGTTACCCACGCCCGACCATTCGGCTCAGGACGTTCCTTCAAGGCAGCGCTAGCAGTTCATGATCACCGGCGATCAGCTATTCGAACAGCGGTAGTATGTTTGCGACGTCGGTGCCGGTGGTGCCGGGCATGCCCTGATCAACCAGAACACAGCCGGCGCGCGACCCATGTGTGTCAGCTTTCGGCGGAGAAAAAATCGCGGGCTTCCTGCTCGATCGCGACATGTTGGAAGAGGCGCGTGGCGGCACAACGGGCAAGCCGTCGATCCACTGAAAATCGCGCCGCAAGTGCGGATTCCAGGCTCGTGCATACCGGTGATCTCGGGTATTGATGGGGCGTTCCCACAAACCCGAGCACCATTTGCGCGACACATGAATTCTAAGACCGACGACGGCACCGGCACGCTTTACGCCTGGTACGTGGTGTTTGCGCTGTCGCTGCTGCAGATCGGCAGTTACATCGACCGCCAGG
>VGEM01000428.1 GCA_016869315.1 Alphaproteobacteria bacterium
CGCAAAACCCTTCAGGGGCTTCGCCGATGGCGGATGTTGTCCTGTCTGCGCCAGGTATAACTCGAATCCCAACAGCTCCTGGGTGGCATCTGGAAACTTTTCATAGTCTCGCTTGCTCGACCCGACCCAGAGGAGGGGCGCAGTTGTGGCGTTAATTTGGGCATCGTGCAAAATTATGAGTTATTACTCATAGCCAATCAACCGTGAGAATGAGTGGTTTGGCGGGGCGTTGAATGCGGATGTGCGCAGACATCGGCAAAGCGCTGGGCCCCGGATCGCGCCGCGAAAGTGCACGGCTTGTCCGTGTTGACATGAGAGTTGGGGGCGATGATCTCGCCTTAACCCAACCCGCCACGCCCCATCTGCAGGAATTTGTCGCGCCGGCGGGCGCGGAGCTGGCTGGGGTCGATTTTCACCAGCTGCGTCAGGTGGCTGTCGATCGCATCGCGCACGGCGGTGAACGTGGCTTCGGGCGCGCGGTGGGCGCCGCCGACGGGCTCGGGGACGATGCCGTCGATGATGCCGAGGCGCTCCAAATCCTGCGCCGTCAGTTTGAGCGCTTCGGCGGCGGACTTGGCCTGGTTGCCGTCGCGCCACAGGATCGAGGCGCAGCCCTCGGGCGAGATCACCGAATAGATCGAGTGCTCGAGCATCAGGACGACGTTGCCAACCGCCAATGCAATGGCACCGCCCGAGCCGCCTTCGCCGATCACGGTCGCGATCAACGGCACGCGCACGTCGAGGCAGGCCTCGATCGAGCGGGCGATGGCTTCCGACTGGCCGCGTTCTTCGGCGCCAACGCCAGGGTAGGCGCCGGCGGTGTCGACGAAGGTGAGAATCGGCAGGCTGAAGCGATCGCCGAGTTCCATCAGGCGCTTGGCCTTGCGATAGCCCTCGGGCCGGGCCATGCCGAAGTTGTGCTTGAGCCGGGTTTCGGTATCGCGGCCTTTCTCGAGGCCGATGACGACAACGCTGCGGCCCTTGAAGCGGCCGACGCCGCCGACGACGGCCGCATCCTCGCCAAACCCGCGATCGCCCGCGAGCGGCATGAAGTCGGTGATCAGCGCTTTGATGTAATCGACGGTATGAGGTCTATCCGGGTGCCGGGCGACCAGCGTCTTCTGCCACGGCGACAGGCGGGCGTAAGTCGAGGTCAGATCGCGCTCGACCTTGGTCTGAAGCCGCGCCACCTCTTCGGCGATGTTCATGCCGTCGGTGTCGGACAAGTGCCTGAGTTCGGCGATCTTACCTTCGAGCTCGGCGATCGGTTTCTCGAAATCGAGGAAATGCATGGACCTTAATGGGGTTCGAAGGGTTAAAAAGTCAACCAACTGACCCGCGAAGTGGATTCAAGCCCTTGGAATTCCAGGCAAATTTTTCCCAGGGTCGGTCCGGAGCCGGGTCACGATCGCCTCATATTCAGGCTCGGTGTCGGGGGTCAGCACGCCATGGCGGAAGGCGAAATCGATCATCACCAGATTGACGTTGAACTTGACCCGGTCGGTGTCGCGCACCAGCGCCAGCATCTCTTCAACCGGCATCAGGGTGAAGGAACTCATCTCGCCATCGACGCTGACCGGGGTTACATCGGCCGGCACTTCGAGATCGAAGCAGAACATGGTGTCGTTGCGAAAGCCGTATCGCGTATTGAAGGCGTAGCGAATGGCGCCGACGGGCTTTGCCGCGGCGGCAAGGGCGGGCGTGAGGCCGGCCTCCTCGCCGCATTCTTTGATGACGTTGTCGATCAGCGACAGCCCGGCCGGCTGACCGCCCGCCACCATGTTGTCCACCTTGCCGGGCTCGACGGTACGATCGAGCGCGCGATGGCCGACCCAGAGCGAAAGGCCTTTGGACGTTCGGACATAGCCGTTGATGTGCACGCCGTAGGCCCGCACGCCAAAGCCCGGCACCAGGCTGCGATCGATGCGAAAGGCTTCAGGCGCGCTCCAGCTCGTCTTCGCCGCATAGAGTTCGCCGTGCAGCTTTGGCCCGAAACCCGCGGTGACGAGCGGTGCCGCGATGTTGGCCACGGCTCGACTGCGGGCAGCCGGTGTGTCGAGATGCGGCGCAAAGGCCATGCGATCGTTCGATGCCGCGAATACGTCGCCGTGCGTTTTGGCCAAGTGTTCGGCCTTCGCAGGTGCCAACCAGCCCATAGCGGCGCCGTCGATCACGAGCGGCCGGAAGCCATCGAGTGCATGCTCGTTACAGCGCGCGATCTTGTCGAGGTAACCCATCGAACTTGCCAATGTGGTATGAATTCACTCAGTGCCTAACATGGATCGAGCGCAATCGTGAGCCTGGGCGATACCTTCAAAAAGTTGCTGGGCGGCGCGCCGCCGAAACCGAAGGCCCGGCCTGCGCCGTCCAAGACTGCGCTGCCCGCGTCGCGTCGCGCCGAGATGATCGACTGGGCGATGCAGGTCTATCGCGGCAAGGCGGTGATGGGGCGCGGCATGCTTGACCAATCATTGGCCGGTTTCCGCGCCAAGCCACCCCGTCTAAATGATCCCGATGCGCTGGCCCGAATGCTCCGGATTCACCGCGCCGAAACAGAAATTCGGCGGCTGATGAACCACCGTGAATGGCGGTATCTGATCCTGGCTGGCCTTCGCCAGCTTCTCATTGATGCCCCACCTGAGGGCGACGCCCACAAGCCCAAGCGGCGGACCATCATAAGGCGTTGATTTTATTTGCTAAAATGGCCCAGAATTCGGCCGAATCGACCTTGACGGTAAACCACGCCTGCGAGTACAACGCCGCACCTTGAGTGGCCTTCACAGCCGCAATCAAGGCCGCAAACCCGTTTAAGGATTTCGCCATGACTCGCCGCTGTGCCGCTACTGGCCGTGCCGTTCAGACGGGCAATAACGTCAGCCACGCCAACAACAAGACCAAGCGCCGGTTCCTGCCGAACCTGCAGCAGGTGACGATGCTGAGCGACGTGCTCAAGGTCAATGTCCGGATGCGCCTGACGCCGAACGGCATTCGCACCGTCGAGAAGAACGGCGGCATCGACACCTTTCTGCTC
>VGEM01000429.1 GCA_016869315.1 Alphaproteobacteria bacterium
CCGGAATGACAATTGGGGCAGGGAGATTAGCTGCCCATGTTCATCCGCATCATCAAATGGTTCGCCGGCGGCGTCGGACTGATCGTCGCGCTGATTGTCGCGTTTCTCGCTTGGCAGTGGCCATACGCCGTCTACATGTATCGCGGCATGACGGTGCCGCGCGGCACCGAGCCGGCCGATGCGGCGAATTATCTTCCGGTGGTCGAGCGGGTCGCGGGCGCGGCACGGGCTCTGCCCGGCGCCGACGCGGCGCGCGACGACGCGCGATTTGAGGACGCGATCGCCTACGCCGAGACAATGAAAAGCTGGTCGTTCTTGATCTGGCACGACGACAAACTGCTGGTCGAGCGCTACGGCAACGGCGGCACGGCCGACACGCGCGGCGAGTCCGCCTCCATGCACAAGAGCGTCATGGCGATGGTCGTCGGTCACGCGCTGGCCGACGGGATTATCAAGAGCCTCGAAGACCCGATCGGCAACTATATCGACGAATGGCGCGGTGACGATCGCGGCGAGATCACCGTGCGCCAGTTGCTCACCATGACGAGCGGGCTGACCACCACGTCGGCGGCCGGCGGGCCGTTCAGCGAAACGGTTCGATTTCAAACCGGCCTCTTCCCCGAATCTCTGTTGCTGAGCCGGCAGATTCAGCGCCCCGCCGGTGCCAACTTCGAGTACCTCAACGTCAATTCAAACCTGATCGGACTGATCCTCCAGCGGCATTTAGGCGCGCGGTACTCGGCGTATTTGTCGGAAAAGGTGTGGAAGCCGCTCGGCGCCGCCGATGCCTTCGTCGTGCCGGCGCGGCCGGGTGGATTTATCAGGACGTCGGGAACGTTGCTGGCCATGCCGCGCGACTGGCTCAGGCTCGGGATCATGCTCAAGAACGGTGGCGAGATCGACGGACAGCGCGTGCTGCCACCAGGCTGGCTCGAGCAGATGATCACGCCATCCGCACTCAATCCGCGCTACGGCTTGCAGATTTGGCTGTCGAAGCCGCATGTCGAGCAGCGGTTCTACAACGATTTCAAAACCGGAGTTCCGGTGATCGAGAAAGAAGCGTTCCTGGCCGAAGACACGTTCTACTTCGATGGTTTTGGCGGCCAGCGTGTCTACGTGACACCGTCCGAGAATCTGGTCATCGTTCGCACCGGACCGGCGCGGTTCGATTGGGATGATTCGGCGATTCCGAACATGGTCGTGCGGGCACTCAGGGGGGCGTCGTGACGTTCAGCCGTCGAGACACGCTCTTCGCCGGAGCGGCGACGGCTCTCGTCCAACCCGCCCATCGCGCCCGTGCGGCCGACGCGCCAATTCGACGCCATTACGTGTCCGCATGGACCGGCCAGGTTCATTTGCGCCTGGCCGGTGAGCCTGGCGCCGGCAAGCGGCCGGTGTTGTGCCTGCATCCAAGCCTTGCCTCCAGTCTGAATTTCGTGCCGCTGATGACCAAACTCGGGAGCGATCGGTTTGTGTTCGCGCCCGATACTCCAGGATATGGCATGAGCGATGCGCCGCCCGCCCAGCCCTCCATTGCCGACTACGCCAGGGCCATGGCCGATGTCGTCGATGCGCTGAAGTTGCCGGAATACGATCTGCTTGGCGCGCATACCGGCTCGAAGACGTGCGTCGAACTCGCCCGGCTGCAGCCCCGGCAGGTCAAGCACCTCGCCCTGGTGGCCGCGCCCGTTTATACGCCCGCCGACGTTCAGCATTTGCGCGAACGCAATCCGGTCGACCCACCGGACGAGAGCGGCGAATTTCTGGCGCGGGCCTGGAAGCGCCGTGCCGCCGGGCGTGACCCGCGATCGTCGCTTGACGAAGTGATGGCCAAGTTTCCCGACTATCTGATGGGTGGCGACAAGCGCGTCTGGGGCCAGGTCGCCGCGTTCGGGTATCACTTCGAAGACACGATCGGAAAAGTCGCCGTACCGGTGATGGTGCTCAATCCCAAGGGTGATCTGTTCGAGATGACCCTTCGCATCGCTCCGCATATCAAGAATGGCAAGCTGATCAATCTGCCACAGTCGGCGCCGTCGTTTCTGGAGACCGATGTCGACGCTTCTTTGGCGATGTTGCGCGATTTCTACGACGAAGATCGCTACCCGACTTGAGGGCGGCTATCGCCGCGCCGTACGCGTCGCGTTCTTCTTTTTGGCTGGCGCGATCGCAACCGGCCGACATCCGACTTTGGTCTCGATCCCGGCGAGTTCGCAGGCCGCCGCCGTGTCCGCCTGCTTGAGACCGATCACCTGGGCGCGATAAAGCGTCTTGTTGCCTTTCCAGGGGGCCGGTTCGATCCGGTCGATGACGCCGTCGAACGTCCCGGCCAGGCGTGAGCGGGCGAGAGCCGCAGCTTCAGCAGCCTTGGTTCGCGAGCCATAGGCCCCGACTTGAATTCCCCACTGCCTGGCGGGGTCGGTCACGGTTTTCGCGGGCGCGGACGCAACGCGCATCTGACGCGCCGGGGCATCGTCCGTGTCGATGTCGCCAACGCCGATCGTGCCTTCGATGGCGGCCAACTTCGGCAGGCCTTCATTGCTTTCAAGCGTATCGATCAGCGGCGCGGCGGTGAGGGCGCCGGTATCGCCGGCCATCTCGGCGAAGCCGGCGTCGAGGAGGTTGACCATATGGGTATCGCGCGTGCGCGCACTCTTACCGCCGAACACGACTCCGATAAGCCGCTTGCCATTGCGTTGCGCGGAGGAGACGAGGTTGAAGCCCGACGCCACGGTGTACCCGGTTTTGATTCCGTCGGCGCCTTCGTAGTTGAACAGCAGGTTGTTGTGCGAGCGCATGACATCTTTGCCGTGGGCGAACTCGCGGATCGAGAAATAGTGATAAAACTGGGGAAAATCGGTCATCAGTGCGCGGGCCAACAGGGCCATGTCGCGAGCCGACGAGAATTGCGCCTTGTTCGGCAGGCCCGACGCGTTCTTGAAGGTCGATCGGCTCATACCGAGCGTGTGCGCTTTGGCGGTCATCGATTTGGCAAACTGGGCCTCGGACAAGGCGCAATTCTCGTCGGCT
>VGEM01000430.1 GCA_016869315.1 Alphaproteobacteria bacterium
GCAATCCGGCACGACTTTCGCTGCTGCAGGCGGGGCTCCCTGTCACCGTCCCGGGCCTCACGGTCGATCGTCAATGTGGCTCGGGGCTTGAAGCCGTCAACCTTGCCGCGCGCATGATCGAGGCGGGCGCGGCCGATGTTGTCATCGCTGGCGGTGTCGAGAGCGTTTCGACGGCCGCGTCTCCCAATTATCGCGCGCGCTTTGCGCCCGATGCCGTGGGTGATCCAGACATGGGCGAAGCCGCCGAAAACGTGATTGCTGCAGCCGGAATTTCGCGGGCCCGACAGGACGCTTTCGCCTTAAGAAGCCACCAGAAGGCGGTCGCGGCGCAATCGTCCGGGCGGTTCGATGCGGAACTTGTCGCGCTCGGCCAGGTGTCGCGGGATCAATGCCCGCGGCTCGGCGCGTCGCTCGACGCTTTGATGAAACTGGCGCCCGTGTTTCGTCCGGACGGTACGGTCACGGCCGGCAATGCTTGCCCCCGCAATGATGGTGCGGCGGCCGTTCTGATCATGTCGCATCGCCGGTATGTCGCTGAACGACGGAACGGCGGACTGTGGGTGATGGATGCGGCGACGGCCGGTGTCGAGCCAACGTTGCTCGGCCTTGGTCCGGTTCCGGCGACGAAGAGACTGCTTCTCCGCACTGGCCTTGAGATCGAGAGCATCGACCTGATCGAGTTCAACGAGGCCTTTGCCGGCCAGGTGCTGGCCTGTCTCGATCGTCTCGGCGCACTTGAGGACCAGGTCAATGTTGCCGGTGGTGCGATCGCGCTTGGGCATCCCTATGGCGCGAGTGGTGCCACCCTCATGGTGCGGCTTTTTACCGAACTCGTCCGTCGCGACGGCGGTGAGCTCGGCCTTGCCACCATCGGTGTCGGCGGCGGCATGGGAATCTCGACCCTGGTTCGCCGCCTATCGTGATCTAACGTTCCGAGACCAATTGCCACGAGCCGTCCGGATTCTGGCAGGCCGTGCCGTAACCCTGCTGACGATCGCCGCCAACCGTAATCTCCTGCTGGAATTCGCGGCATGCCCGGTTGCCGGCGGTGCCTTCGCGGGTGATGCGTACGCTGCCTCGATCATTGCCGTCGTTCCAGATGATGTGCTCGCCGACCCCACCCGACATGGCGCGGTCGTAAGCGCGCTCGTGATAGTCACGGCCGCGAATGGTGAGTCGGTCATACACAAAGATCGGCAGCACCGACCAGATGATCACCCGATTGCCGCGATAGCCGATGGCCGGAGCATAGTTGAGATAGGGATTGCCGTAATAGGGCCGGTGCGGCGCGTACCATACGGGCGGCGCCGACTGGTAATAGAACAGGACTGATGGACCGCCGCGCCGATGGTGGTTCCAATGGCGGTGCCGGCGGTGGTCATGGTCGCGACCTCGATCCCAAGCGCGATCCCAACCACGATCCCGGCCACGGTCCCAATCACGGTCCCAAGCACGGTCCCAATCGCGACCGCCGTTTCGTCGCCCATCACCATCGTGTGCGAGGGCCACGGTCGAAACCATCACGGTCGCCGCGAGTGCAAGAATCTTGGTCCACATGGCCATCACCCCGTCAGACTGTCCGAGATGCCTTGTCTAGCCCACCGCAACGGCCAAAATATGGCGTTCAGGCTTACGTGGTGACAATCTTGTAATACCTGAGTAAGGGCTTGGTAAGCGCCCGCACGGCATGGTTCGCCCTCTGCAAATCAAGGGGAAATCCATGATCGGGCAGACCACATTGGCAACCGCGGCTGCGCCGCGTCCGGCGATTAAGGCAAGTGAGTCCGAGATGCGAATTTTGGTGATCGAAGACGATCGTGAGGCCGCCGACTATTTGGTCAAGGGGCTGCGCGAGAGCGGCTACACCGTCGATCATGCCGCCGACGGCAAGGACGGTTTGTTTCTCGCCCTGTCCGAGCCCTACGACGCCATGGTGGTCGATCGCATGCTACCGGGGCCGGATGGGCTGACCATCGTCGAATCGGTCCGCAAGACCGGCGTGAGCACGCCGGTTCTATTCCTCAGCGCGCTTGGCGAAGTGGAGGATCGCGTCGCCGGATTGAAAGCGGGCGGCGACGATTATCTGGTGAAGCCTTACGCGTTCTCCGAGTTGCTCGCGCGCCTCGAGGCCTTGCTCCGGCGCGCCGCCGGAGGCGGCGAGAACACCTTTCTCAAAGTGGGCGATCTCGACATGGATATATTGGCGCGGAAAGTCACGCGCCAAGGCAAGCGCGTCTATCTGCATCCGCGCGAGTTTCGCCTGCTCGAGTACTTGATGCGGCATGCGGGTCAGGTCGTCACGCGCACCATGCTGCTGGAAAACGTGTGGGAGTATCACTTCGATCCGCAGACAAACGTCATCGATGTCCACATCAGCCGGTTGCGGCAGAAGATCGACAAGCCCTACGACAAGCCGATCCTGCAAACCGTCCGCGGCGCTGGCTACAAACTCGAACCCGCAGCCTGATCACGTGCGCCGGCTGCGTCAGCTCCTTGGGTCCATCAGCTTTCGGCTGGCGCTGATCTACACGCTGATCTTCGCGACCTCGGTCAGTTCGCTGTTCTATTATGTATATTGGAACTCAAGCGGTTTCGCGCTGCGTCAGATCGAGACCGCGATTCAGGTCGATTCCGCTGGTTTCCAGGAAAGTTATCAACGTGGCGGCGCGGCGGCGCTCGTGATGGCAATCAACCGGCGCGTGTCGCCCGAGGCGCGCGACCAGGGTATCTATCTTCTAACAGATTCAATGGGGAACGCGATTGCCGGCAATTTGCCGAGTTGGCCGACACAGGTCGCGACCGACGATCTTTGGATCAACTTTGAAATTCAATATCTAACCGGGACCAGCGAAGAAACGGCAGATGTCAGAGCACTACAATATATTGTTCCCGACGGATTTCAGTTGTTGGTCGGGCGCGATATTCGCGATGCGCAGAGATTTCGTCGCCTGCTGCTTGATTCCTTCGCGACCGGCCTCGCCTTTACGATTGCGATTGGATTGCTTGGAGGCTTGATCT
>VGEM01000431.1 GCA_016869315.1 Alphaproteobacteria bacterium
AAATTCCACGCCATGCGCGGGCCATGAAAGCCGCGGGTGTGGGTGTGGGTGATGCCGGCGTTCAAGGTCTCGAGATAGGCGATCTCGTCGAGGTTCGCGGTCAACACCGCCTTGATCTGCTGCAGGATGCGCTTGCGCTCGTCCGTGCTCATGCGCGGCCAGGGGCCCTTGTCGAAGGCCTCGCGCGCGGCGCGCACCGCGGCATCGACTTCGGCCTTGTCGGCTTCGCGCAGGAAGGAAATCGTGTCTTCGGTTGACGGGCACAGTGCCGGCAGACGTTCGCCGTGATTGTCGGCGGGCACGCTCTGGCCGTTGATGAAACTCGTCACCACATCGGCGATCGGGTACTTGGCTTTGGCGCGGTCGAAGGTAATGGCGTTCATGTCAGCCTGCTTTGATCAGACGCGGGGCGTCGTTCTGGTGGAACTCGTGGGCGCAGTGCGGGCAATGCAGTTTGACCTCGGGCCGCTTCAGGATCTCGGGTCCAAGATGAAACCAATTCTTGCATTTGGGGCATTGACCCCACGACGCATTGCCAGATTTTTCCCATGATGCGCCGGCGGGGATGTGTTCAATGGTCATAGAGTCGGCCATCCTGCCATGTCGGCGCCGCTGAGCACTTTGCGGGCGGCGTCCATGGCGGCGTCGGGAACCTTCGAGCGCGGCGGCACCGGGCTTGGGACGCCGGCGAAGGGCGGCAGCGGCAACGTCGCGTCGATCGCCATTTTGGACAGCGTCTTGGCGCCGGCCGCGGTCGACGGATCGAGCAGCGATCCGGACAGGCCGTCGATCGAGAAACTGTCGCGGCTCCATTGCACACGGGTCGCCAGAGCAAACAGCACTTCGGAATCGTCGAACATGTCGATGTCGTCGTCGAGCCCAATGGCGAGCTTCAGGCGGCGATAGGCGAGTGCCGCCGTGAGCGCATCGCGCACTTCGCCCGGGCCCGGCTTCGAGAACTGCAAGTAGGCGTGAAAGCGCCGGCCTTGTGCCGGCACGTAGACATTCGTCAGCGCCGGCGCGACGGCTTTGGCGATGCTGTAGACCTTGCCTTCCATCGCCATGTTGTCGGGCACCAGCATGTCGGTCAGGCCCGAACCGTAATCGTGATAGAGCGCGCCCTTGCGCATGGTGATGCAGGTGATGTCGACCACCGGGGCGGCCACCTGCGGGCCGGAGTAGCCGGTGTATTCGCCGAACGGCCCATCGGCTTCGAGCACGTCTTTCGGTGCGTATCCTTCGATCACGATCTCGGCGTCGGCCGGCACCATGATCTTGTCGCCGAAGGTCTTGCTGGGCGCGATGCGCAGCGGCTCGCCGATCAAGCCGCCGCAGGCCGACCAGTGACTCTCGGGGTAGCCCAGCTTCGCCTGCGTTCCCATCAGCACCGCCGGATGATGGCCGATCCAGAACACGACCGGGCACTTCTCGCCGCGCGTCCAGAACTTGCGCAGGTTTCGCGTGTTGTGCGACGCCGGGTAAGGATACCAGCTCATCCGCCTCGGCCCCTTGATCCAGCCGCGCTGAATCGCCGTGTTGTCGACGCCGGTGTCGGGGTCGTATGTCGTCGCGTGAGCGGCGGTAAGATAGGGGCCGGGATCGAAGGTGTGCTGCTTCAACGCCGGCAGCTTGGTGAGGTCGTCGATGACGATCTCCTGCACCGGCGCGTCGCTCACGATCTTCGGCTTGATCGGCGTGCCGGTCTTCTTGGCATAGATCGGTGCCGCCGAACGGTGATCGTTGATGCCGATCGCCTTGGCGACCAGGGCGCGGCTGGCCGTCAGATTGGTGACGACCGCGATGTCGCTGGTCTTGCCATTGGCCAGCTTCGGCTGCTCGACCACGACAATCGGCCGCGTACCCGCTTTCTCCAGCGCATATTGCAGCGCAGTGATCTCATGCACCGTCGACAGCGCGCCGGCCGGTCGAAACACCGCATCCTTTTCCGCCGCGAGATATGTGCGCAGATCGAAAATGTGAGCACCGCAAAGGTTCTGGGAATAACCGGGATCGTGGGGATTTCGAAAAAAGGAAGTATAGACTTATACCTTTTCCGGAGTTCGTCAAATTCATATATATGTTTTTAAGCGGGGGTGATGTTGCTGTTTCTGTTGCCGCTCGGGATGATGCCATTGGCACATATGTATGGAGGGTGGGCGCATGAAATGGGGATGTCTCGTCGTGGCGGCCCTCCCGGCATTTGAGGCTCCCACAATGGCACAAGTCACAGACAAGCCGGGCGATACCGAGGTTGTGTCGCGAATCGCGCCGACGCAACGGCCGGGGCCGGTCTTTCAAGAGTGCCAGAAGCTGGCACCGATGGCGCGTGCCACCATCTTCGTCCGCGACATCGAAGAGTCGCTCAAGCTCTACCGCGACATCCTCGGGCTGAAGCCGATGTTCGACAATGCGTGGAAGGGCAAGGGCATCAACGCCATCATGGGCACCGAGGACAAGGAACTCCGCGCGACCGTACTGATGGCGGGGGATTCGATCCAGGGAAACCTTGGCATCTACCAACTGTCGAACGAGAAGGGCACGCCGCCGCCGGCCAAGGGTACCGACACGCGCATTGGCGACGTCGCCGTGGTATTTCCCACCAATGACATCTGGAACCTGACCAAGAAAATCCAAGACGCCGGTTACGAGATGATCTCGCCGCCGGTGACGCTGATCGAACGCCCCGAGTACGAGGTGCAACCGGTCGAGATGATGTTCCGCGACCCGGATGGAGTCCTGGTCAACCTGGTGCAAGCGGGTGTGCTGAATAAGAAATAGAGCTATCGCTGCGCCGGCTTGACCCGCTCGTTTGGCAACACCACGCCACCTTGGATAAACGCTTCGACGAACGCGGCAACCCGCGCGGGCGCTTCGATCGGCGGGTAGTGGTTGACGTCGGGCATCAGCACCATGGTCACCGGCGCGTTGACGTAACGCTTGGCCAGCACCTCGGCAGCGGCGGGGCCGGGGAGCAGCGGATCGGCCGATCCCCAGAGCACCAGCACGGGCGTTTTGACC
>VGEM01000432.1 GCA_016869315.1 Alphaproteobacteria bacterium
CGAACTCAGACGCTTGCAGCACGTAAGATCTGCTGCTTAAACTGAAACCCAAGATGGACCAGGACCTCCACTAGCAAGCCCGCTGCTCACTCTCAAATATTCTGATGACGGACAAGCCCATAAGGCGAAGGCGGGCTTGCTGCCGCTAGCTTCCTCCTTCACCGAGGCTTCGGCGGACAAGCCGGCTGGGCAAGCTATCCGCCTCTGAGTCGCCTAACAACCTCCTCAACCACCTGGTCCCACGCCCCAAAATCCGGCTGCCGTAACAGTCGCGCTGTCGGATACCACGGGCTGTCGGCTCGGTTCAGCATCCAGCGAAAGTCTGGAGCGTGCGCCAATAAGATCCATACGGGCTTGCCAAGCGCGCCGGCGAGATGCGCGATCGACGTATCGACGGTGATCACCAGGTCCGTTGCCGCGACGTGAGCTGCGGCGTCGCCAAAGTCACGTACTGGCAAGTCGAACAAGCGCGCACGACCAGCAAGAAATCGCCGTTCGGCATCTGTCATGTCGGTCTGGAGGACATGGAATTCGGCGTCGATGGCAAACAATGGCGCCAGCATCTCAATCTGAAGGCTGCGCAAGTGATCGTCGCGATGGCTGCGCCGCCCCGACCAGGCGAGGCCAACGCGCCGCCTCGACGGAGAGTCCACGATCAAATCCCAGCGAGCGGCCTTGTCAACCGGCACCGACAGGTAGGGCGTCGCCGCAGGAACGGTTTCGACGGTCGTGGCAAAAGCAGCCGGCAATGTCATGAGGGGAATGTCAAAATCGAACTTTGGCACCGCGTCGCCAGGCACGAACAACTCGCATTTCAGTGAAGACGCCGCCAACAATCCGCGCAGCTCCGGCTGCGCCATGAATACGACCCGCGCGCCACGTGTAGCCAGCAATGGCAGGTAGCGGCAGAATTGGATGGTGTCGCCGAACCCTTGCTCGCCATGTACGAAGATGGTTTTTCCTGCGAGCGGTTCCGTACCGGTCCACTTCGGTGTCCCGAAATCGCGCGGCGGATGGGCGAACGACGGCGTCCGCCAGCGCGCGTCGTAGTTAGACCAGCCCTCGCGAAAGTTGCCGGCAAGAATCTGCACCGTGCCTTTCGCCCACAAAGCCTCGGCATCGCCCGGCTTGAGCATCAGGACGCGATCATAACTGGCAATTGCGTCCTCCACTCTGTTCATGGCAGCGAACGTACGACCGAGATTGAAGTGACCGATTGCGAAGTCTGGCCGCGCCAAGACCGCCGCCGATGCGCTGTCAAGAGCTTCACGATAACGTCCCATCCGCAAGAACACCGTACCCCGGTTGGTGAGCGCTTCGGGAAATTGCGGGTCGGCGGCAAGCGCACGATCAAATGCAGCCAACGCGCCGGTAAGATTGGCAGCCGCCATCAAAGTCAACCCTTCGGCATTGGCAGCGTTTTTTTCCGACATGAGTTCCGAGTTCATTACGCGGCGCCAACAGCGCCGAAATTGCGCGGCCGCCTCGGGCACGCGGCAAGATCATCCTTCGTCAAGGCGCTTGGCTCCATCAGCAGCGGCGCAAAGTCCGTGTCTGGTCCCCACTGAGTGGTCGGGGTTGAATGTTAGTTTAGGTGTGGATTCTCGACCAGCGGCATTCTGGCCGGCTGAGCGACCGGCAACGAGTTAAACGAAGTCAGCCAGGAGACGACCTCTGGCGCCGGCGGCCTGTCGCCAAGTGACGAGTATATCCTGAGCGTGCTGTATTTTGCAGATCGACGATTGTGGGACACAGTTGGCGAAACTGTATCGGGACCTGTTGGCCCCTCAGTCCTTGTAAAGGTCTTTGTACAGTCCCCATGCCGGAATCGTGTTGCGGCCGAACTTCTTCTTGGCGGCATCGATTGCTGCAAGATCGACCTCAGCGATCACCGAGCCCTCGTCCTTTCCGCCTTTCATACCGAGAATCTTACCGTCGGGCCCGACAATTGTCGCAGCACCCCCTGCCCATTCGGTCTCGGTCTTATTGGCTTGAATGAAGCGCGATGTTGCGCCGGTCAGCAAGAAGACGTGGCACTGAAAACCGATCGCCTGCTTCAAAGCCAGCCACGGCGTTTCGTCACTCTCCATGCTGGTATGGAGAATCACTTCCGCGCCTTTGGCGGCCAGCATGCGCGAGACCTCGAGCACTTCGGCCTCACCTTCGACGTAGCAGGCGAGCTTTCCGATGGGCGTGTCGACCACCGGCATAATCGAATCGGGACCGAAGATCTTAAGGTAATCGGCCTGAATGTCGCGCAAGTAGAATACTTCCGGCGCGCTTTGTGCCTGGGTCTTCGGTGATCGCAACACCAATCCCTCAGGACCCATGATGAACCCGGTATGGAAGAACTTCCCAGGAAGCTGAGGCACTTTCTCCTGCGTGCTGGTCGAGACGTAGCAATTGTACCGCCGGCAAGCTTCGATCACTGGCGCAAAAATGCTCTTGTCGAGATGCTCGGTGACCAGATCGACGGCAACCGCCGACATCGGCACGCCCGACACCGCGCGGCGCGCCGAGGTGTATTGCAGCACGGGGAATACGACCACCCGCGGTTTCGGGTCCGATTTCATCACGCTTTCGATGGCCGCGACCATCGCCTCGGAATTGCGCTTGCGTGTCGCCTCAAGAGCATCGGCGGTAATCGGCACCTCGATCGGCACATGCATCACGGCCGCGTGAAATTTTGGCCGCGCGGTGGCTTGAGCAAAAGCGGCCGTCGGCGCGGTCGCTGCCAAACCGGCTGCGCCGGAAATCACGGTGCGTCGAGTCGTCATCACGGCGATCACTTCTTCTTACGGTTTCGCATTGTTTTTGGCTTCGGACCCGGCTTTTGCATGGCCAAGACCCGTCCGAGTTTCTTCTCGAGCATCGCGATGAAGCGCGGCGTTCCCATGGGACGGCCGGTGCGAATATGCGATTCAAGCGCCGCCAGTTCATGGCGCGGCGTGCCGGACGCCAGAAGCCTCGACCAATTGTTGCCACCTGCAGCAAGCGAACGCGCCCTCACGA
>VGEM01000433.1 GCA_016869315.1 Alphaproteobacteria bacterium
TGGAACCTGACGATCGATCCGACGGAAGCTGCTACGATTCGCGACGGTCTGGGGCAATGTTGACTATTAGGGTCAAGGCTGCTTACCGGCCCGGTGACCTTTTGGAGAAACGCCGGCGCCTGAAGGCAGCCTGGAGAAGCACTTCTGGAAAAAGTGGTCGACGCCTGCTGTCATGGTACCTATACGGTACCTAAAACCCTTTTCCAGGCGAAAAAATCATATAAACCATTCTATTATATGGATAAAATGTTGGTCGGAGCGAGAGGATTTGAACCTCCGACCCCTGCCTCCCGAAAGCAGTGCTCTACCAGGCTGAGCTACGCTCCGACCGGGGTCTCGCCCGACTTACATGCGGGTCACGCATGAATATATAAGTCGTCGGGCTCGGGAAGGGGCAGCTTATAGCCCCAGCATCGAGGGCTGGGCAAGCGGTGGTTCCGGTTGCGATATCAAGCACTTGGCCGGTATTCGGCAGGCTGACGGCGCGCCCGCTCCACGACTATGATGCACATGCCCGTTGCCGGTTCGCTCCCGCGGGTCAAAGGTGGCCGCGGGGTCGTTTTGGCGGAGGAATTTCATGCGGTCCATGGTGCTCGCGACCACCATGCCCAATCACGCGGCGGTGTTCGAACCCAACGATAGCATCACGATTCGGGCCGGCGCACTGCGATACCGGTGCGGCGATCTGGCTTACACCAGCAAGATCTACGTCGCCGCAATCAGCCAAGCGCGCCGGGCCGTTTGCAGCCGACCGCCATCGCCCATCCGTCTTGCAGCCGCCGTGCAAATGTGCATCCGGTATCCACTCATCGCATAATTTCTGAAACGGGGACATATTAATGACAATGCTTACGCCAATCCTGCCGTGGCGGGCGACCTGCATGCAGGTCTATACCCACGCCACCAACCGGGCCAAGACCCGCGCCGAGGCCATGGCGATCATCAACAAGAGCCTCGATCGCTGGCTGGAACTGCTCGACAACCTCGGCCGTTACGGCGCCGAGAAGCAGCTCGCGCTGTTCCCCGAGTTCGCATTGCAGGGCTTTCCCGGCAAGGAAAGCGCGGCCGAGTGGATCGAGAAGTCGTGTTTCGAGATTCCCGGCAGCCCCGAGATTCAGCGTCTGCAGGACAAGGCCAAGGCGCTCGGCATCTTCATCGGCGCCAACGCCTACGAGCGCGATCCGGAATGGCCGGGGCGCTATTTCAACTGCTCGTTCCTGATCGACGATACCGGCACGATCGTCCTCAAGTATCGCCGCATCAATACCCAGCATGCCGGCAGCCCGCACGACTTCATGGACAAATACCTGGCGCGTTATGGCGTCGAGGGCATCTTCCCGGTCGCCAAGACCAAGCTTGGCAATATCGGCATGATACCCTGCGGCGAAATCATGTATCCCGAGGCGGCGCGGGCGGTGATGTTCCGTGGCGCCGAGGTGCTGCTGCACCCGACGTCGGACTTCGGCGCCTGGGATAACTGGAGCTGGCAGTCGTGCAAGAAGGCGCGAGCCAGCGAAAACATGATGTATCTGATCTCGGCCAACTCGGGAGGCATTCACGGCACCAACGTGCCCGACACCGAGAACGCCGGCCGCTCGCGCATCTTTGATTGGGAAGGCCGCATTCTGTCGGAAGGCCCGAGCCCGGGCGAAAGCATGCGATGCAACACATTAATCGACGTTGAGGCGCTGCGCCGGGTGCGCTCGACCGAAGGCGGTTTCAATCGCATTGTCGGCATCCGCACCGAGATCTACCGGCTGGTCTACGACAACACGGTGTTCTTTCCGGCCAACAGCTTCGCCGAGGCCGGCATGGAATCCCGCGCCAAGATCAAGGAGGTGCGCCAAAGCGCGCTCTCGAACCTGGCCAAGGTCGGCGCCATCCCGCCGCTCGCGACCGAACGCAAGGCGGCGGAGTGAGATTCAGCGGCGTGATAAAGGTGTAAACGGGAGGGTACGATGAGAGCGTTCGTGCTGGCCGCGACCGCGGTGCTGATATCGTTCTCGGCCAGGGCCGATATCCTGATCAGGAACGTCACCCTCTATGACGGCACCGGCAAGCCGGCCGTCGCCGGCGCCAACGTACTGGTCAAGGGCAACAAGATCGATCGGGTCTCAACCGAGGCCATCAAGGCCGGCCGCGCCAGCGTGATCGACGGCACCGGCAAGTACCTGATGCCGGGATTGTGGGACAGTCACGTTCATATTCGCGGTGGTCAGGCCGGCTCGGTGATGCAAGGCGCCGAACGCAAACCGATGATCGACCGCGAAGCCGGCATCACCGCGCTGCACGGGTATCTCTACGTCGGCGTGACGTCGGTTTACGACAGCGGCAACAATCCGGATTTCATTTTTCCGCTGCGGGCCGAAGAGCGCGCCGGCAAGCTGGTCAGCCCGCGCATTTTCGCGGCCGGCGGCACCATCTCGGTGACCGGCGGCTACGGCGCCGGCCCAACCGCGCTCAAGATCGACAACTGGGAACAGGGCCAGAAAGACCTGGCCGCCAAGATCGAGCGCGAGAAGCCCGACATGCTGAAGTTGATCATCGATCGCCAGGGCAACTACGGCAACAAGATGGTGCCGACGCTGACGGTTGAGATGGTGCGTAACATCGTTCACTTCGCCGCGGCCAAGGGCGTGCGCTCGACCGTTCACGTCTCGGCCGAGTGGGATGCGATGGACGGCATCAATGCCGGAATCACAGCGTTCGCGCATCCGGTGCTGCGCGCGACGGTCAATGACGCTTACATCACGGCGCTGGCCGAGAGGAAAATCCCGATCTCGACCAGCATGACGGTGTTCACCAATATCGCCCGTGTCGCCGACGATCCTGCGTTTTTCGATAATCCTTTGTTCGTTGCGACCCTGACCGAGGCCGAGTTGCACACCAACAAGGTCGAGGAGCGTCAGCGCTACATCAATTCCGGCATGTCGGCGCAATTCAAGCTGATGATGCCGTACGCCAAGCAGAACATCAAAAATCTGCACGAGGGTGGCGC
>VGEM01000434.1 GCA_016869315.1 Alphaproteobacteria bacterium
CGATCGCGAGCGAATTTCGCGCGTGATGCTGGGCGGCTTGATCAAGCCCGCAAGCCAGTTCACGCCGCCCAACGCCAGCGGCTACGATCCGGCGCTCAAGCCCTATACCCACGATCCGGTCAGAGCCAAGGCGCTGCTCGCCGAGGCCGGATATCCCAATGGCTTCGATCTCATTATGGAAGGGGTGATGGGCGGCGCGGTTTCGGATGGCGCGCTGTTTCAACAAATCGCCGCCGATCTCGCCCAAGTCGGCGTGCGCATGGAGATCCGCTCGATCCTTCTCAGTCAGTTGAGCGCCAACATGCACAGCCCCAGCGGCTGGACCGGCTCGGCTTTCGGCACCGATTACGGCACGGCGCCGTCGCTCGACAGTCTGCGGTCACTCAAGCTTCATTCGTGTCTGCATCCGTTCAAATGGTTCTGCGACCCCGAGGGCTTGCCGACCATCGAGCGCGCGCTGTCGGCCACGACCGAGGCGGAGCGCACGCGGCTTACCAAAGAGGTTTTCCGCCGCTATCACGAGCTTTATCCCGCCATCCTGCTGTGGGATACGGTCTACTTCGACGCTGTGCGCAAGGAGGTTGGCGAAGTGCCAGCGGTTGGCACGTGGATCGTCTACGACCGGATTACGAAGTCCGAATGACCGCGCCCGACGACACCGCCGCCGCGGCCGACTGGTCCGAGGGCTATTTCACCGCGGCGCCGTATGCGCTCGCGTACTTTCGCGATCTTAATCCCCATGTTCTGGCGCAGGCGATCGGCGGCAATGGGATCGCCCCGCCCGACACCGCGGCGCCGTTCACTTACATGGAGCTTGGTTTTGGTCGTGGCCTCTCGCTGGTGATCAATGCTGCCGCCAACCCAAGGGCGCGATTTTATGGCATCGACTTCATGCCCGATCATGTCGGTGAAGCGCGTGGGCTCGGCATTGTCGGCGGGGTCGAGAATCTTGACGTGCGGCAGATTTCATTCGCGGCATTGCCCGGGCAAGACTATCCGGACTTCGATTTCATAACGCTGCACGGCGTGTGGTCGTGGATCAGCGCCGAGAATCGCGCGCATATCCGCGATTTTATTGCCCGCAAGCTGAAGCCCGATGGCGTCGTTTATCTCAGCTACAACGCGATGCCGGGTTGGCTTTCGATGCTGCCGTTGCGCGAGCTGATGAAGGCCGAATTCGATCGCGCGTCAGGCACGGTCGAACAACGGATCGACGCGGCCAAGCGCTACGCCGCGCGGCTGGCCGACGCCAAGGCTGGGTTCTTTGCGGCAAATCCGAAAGCGCTGTCGCGTCTCAAGGCGATCGAAGGTCAGTCCGCCGCCTATCTGGCGCACGAATACTTTAACGCCGACTGGCATGTCTTCTATTTCCGCGACGTCGTCGCGACGCTGGAACCGCTAGGTCTGTCTTACTGCGGGTCTGCCCACCTCGGAAACAATGTCGACACGTTGCAAGTGAAGTCCGAGTCCCGCGCGGCGGTCGATCACGCCCGCGACGTGGTCGAGCGCGAGACCTTGAAGGACTTTGTCACGAACCGCCAATTCCGCCCCGACATCTTTTGTCGCGGCGCGCGCCGATCCGACCGCGCGGCGCTGTTGGACCGTGTCGCGACGATGTGGGTCGTGCCATTGGTCACGTCCGCGGAATTTGAGCAGCTCTCGATGGTGACATCCGCGGGCAAGTTCAAGGTTCAAGCGCCGTATTATCGCGCCGTGATGGAGGTCGTATCCACCCGCGCCATGTCGATCCCCGAGTTGGCGGCGCGTCTTGAACCCGATGCGGCCACCTCGGACGCGATCGAGCGGACCTATCGGCTCGCCTACATCCTTGCGGCTTTTGGGGCGCTCAGTTTTGCGCTGGCGCCCGCGGTGCAAGCGAGGGCAAGCGAATCATGCCGGCGTTTCAATGACGCGGTGCTCGGCCTTTTGCCCGATCAGTATGGCGGTCGCGTTTTGGCGTCACCCGTCATCGGCGGCGGTTACCCTGCCACTGAACTCGAATTCGCGCTGTTGAGTGCCCATCGCGAAGGAGGCCGCCCGGCGCTCAATGCCGTGTTGAAGCGGCGCGGAATTTCATTTCAGATTGACGGAAGACCGCTCGGCGACGATGCGGCGCAAGCAAAGCAGGCCGAACTTTATGATGGTTTTGTCGCGGGCAAACTGCCGATCTTTCGCGCGCTCGGGATCGCCGCGTGAGCGCCGTCTTCAAATATCCAGTTCTCCCGCGAACTGAGCGCGTTCCTGGATGAACTTGAAGCGTTCTTCCGGCTTGCGGCCCATCAGTTGTTCGACCAGCTTCGCCGTTGCTTTGGCCTCGGCGCGCTCCTTCGGGTTCATCGCATCCGGCAATTGAACCCGGAGCAACGTCCGCTTGTCCGGGTCCATGGTCGTGTCCTTGAGCTGACCCGGCGGCATTTCACCCAGGCCCTTGAATCGGCTGACCTCGACTTTGCCGCGCGAGTCGAACTCGGACTTCATGATCTTGTCCTTGTCGGCGTCGTCCTTGGCGTAAATCGTCTTGTCCTTTTGCGTCAGGCGATACAACGGTGGCAGGGCCAGGTAGAGGTGGCCTTTCTCGACCAGTTTTGGCATCTCACGATAGAAGAAGGTCATCAGCAGGCTTGAAATATGCGCGCCGTCGACATCGGCGTCGGTCATGATGATGATCTTTTCGTAGCGCAGTTTGGCTTCGTCGAACTTGTCGCGAATGCCGCACCCGAGCGCTTCGATGAGATCCTGAAGTTCCTGGTTGGCGCGGAGTTTTTCGTCGGTCGCCGACGCCACGTTCAGGATCTTTCCGCGCAAGGGAAGCACGGCCTGGGTATCGCGGCGCCGCGCCTGTTTGGCCGAGCCGCCGGCGGAATCGCCCTCGACCAGGAACAATTCGGTGCCGTCGGCTTCGGCCTTGGTGCAGTCCGCCAGCTTTCCGGGGAGGCGAAGCTTCTTGGTTGCTGACTTCCGGGTGAGATCCTTGTCCTGCTTCTTGCGCAGGCGCT
>VGEM01000435.1 GCA_016869315.1 Alphaproteobacteria bacterium
CATCGATCGCCTTGGAGCCGGTGGCGCGCGATTTTGATATGATATGTTGATGAACTTTTCACGTTCAGGTTCCCCGTGCCGACCGACCCCATTGCCGCTTTACTCGATCTCGCCAAGGCGACACCGGACCCGCGTGCGATATCGAAGTGGCTGATCGCTTACCTCGGCACGCGCCCGTACGACGCCAAGATCAGCGCGCTCAAGGGGCTGGAACATGCCTTTGCGGGAGGTCTTGCTGGGAAGGCTGAACCCAAGGCTGTCGCCATGGTGCTCGGGATTGTTCGCCGCACGCTGGAACAACTTCAAGCTTCGGGTGCGGGTAAGTCCCGGCAATGAGCGATTTTGCGCGGCCAGATGATTCCGCCCCTTGGTCGGGCATGGTTAGATGCCCTCGACGACCCCTTTGTCCTCACCGATACTTGAGGCAAGTGAATTTGGCTCGCGGGCGGCCCTACCACC
Organism: Alphaproteobacteria bacterium; assembly: GCA_016869315.1. Taxonomy (GTDB): domain Bacteria; phylum Pseudomonadota; class Alphaproteobacteria; order Rhodospirillales; family Rhodospirillaceae; genus VGEM01. The sequence continues at coordinate 460 of VGEM01000435.1, forward strand.
ACAACTGTCATGCCGGGCTTGACCCGGCATCCATCGTCAAACGAGTCGGTTGGCTTTGGCGAGATGGGCCCCGGATCAAGTCCGGGGCGACAAAGTAAGGAGTTGGCTACGCCGCTGGCTCACGCGGAGGCGCGGATGCGTTACGCTGTTCTTGCAACAACCATGGTGCTGGCCGTGACACCGGCCCTCGCCAAAGGCGACATTTCGCGCGGTCGCGACATCGCCATCGAGTGCTTCGCCTGCCACGGCAAGGACGGCAATGCGCCGTCGCCGATCAATCCCAAGATCGGCGGCCAGCACGAGCGCTACCTTGTGCTCGCCATGAAGGAATACAAGAGCGGCAAGCGCGCGGAATCGCTGATGCGCGGCGCCGTGCTCAAGATGACCGACCAGGAAATCGAGGACGTTGCCGCCTATTACGCCAGCCAGCGCGCCTTTACCGAAGCGCCGCCGCCGCGTGCTGGAGCGAATGCGCAAGCGCGCGGCCCGGCAGGCCCCGGTGGCCCCGTCGGTCCGGGCGGTCCTGGTCCCGGCGCATTTCGCTTCGATAAAGTCGAGCGCAAGGCGACCTTCGTCGGCCTGCTCGCGGCGGCACGCGAGGCGTCGAAGCAGGCGAAGCCGCTTGGCAAGGATGTCTGTGCGTTTTCGTCGAGCGACGCGGTCAAGGATTCCGATGCCGACGGCGTGATGGATGCCTTCGACGCGGCGCCCGCCAACGCCGGCGAGTTCGCGCGCGACAGCAATGGCGACGGCCGCTTTGAGCTGTGCTCGATCGAACAAGCCCAAGCGATCGCGACGTTCAAAGGCGCGGCGCTGCCGGTCGACAAGCGCATGGGCCGGAACTATGAACTCGCCCGCGATATCGACGCCGCGTCGGTCGCCAACTGGACGCCGATCGGCAATTGCGGCCCCGACGACAATTGTATGATGAACCGCGGCAAGTACGGCTACATGGGTATGATCGACGGCCGCGGCTTCACCATCAGCAATCTCAAGATGTCCTGGCCTGAGCGGGGCGGCGTCGGCTTTGTCGGCGTGCTGGGTGAGCTCGGCATGGTGATCAATCTCAAGCTCGACAACGCCAACATCGAGGGTCGCTCGGGCACCGGCGCTGTCGTCGGCGCCAATATGGGCGCGGTGGTTGGCGTGAGCGTCAAAGGCAAGGTGAAAGCGGGGCTCGCGGTTGGCGGCGTGGTTGGCGGCAACTCGGGCGTCGTTGCCGACGCCAAAGTCAAGGGCGAAGTCAGCGCCCAGCAGGCGGCGGGCGGCCTGGTCGGCGACATGACCGGCGGCGTCATCCGCAGTCACGCAACCGTCAATATCACGGGCGATCGTGCGCTCGGCGGTCTGGTCGGGCTCTCGACTTTTGGCATGGTATTCGACAGCGTCGCCGATGGCACCATTACCGGCACCAGCGACTTGGGCGGTCTGGTCGGCATGAGTACCGATGGCTCGGTCAATAACTCGATCTCGCGCGCCACGGTGAGCGGACAAACTAACAATGTCGGCGGCGTGGTCGGGTTCAATTCGTTGAGTCTGGTCCGCAACAGCCTGTCGGAGGGCGCGGTCACCGGTGGCGACACGGTCGGCGGACTGGTCGGGCGCAACAACGGCGTTGTGCGCCGCTCGTACACGGCGGCCAAGGTGACAGGTCACACCAACACGGATCCCTTGGTCGGGCTGACGGTCGAGGGAGAGGTCAAGTCGGCTTTTGCCGATCTCGCCAAACTTTCGGCCGAGGCGGGCGTATGGTCGCCCAAGGTCAACACCTCGCACGATCTGCTCGACTTTTATTGCGACAAGGACTTCAGTGGCGCCATTGAGCCGGCCGAACGGGTTGCCGCCAATTACATCTGGGCTTTTGAGGCGGCCGGCAAGGCGCCGACGCTTCGCTGCGCCGTACCATGAGAAGGGATCGAGCAATCAAGAAATGTGTCCGTCATGCCCCACATCATGCGCCCAATCCGGAGGTTTCTGTTTGCGGACCAAACGATACACTTGGACAAACAACCAGCCGCGGGGTGACGGGCGTATTCCACCGCGTACTGACGAATTCACCTAGAGCCCGCATCATCTGACGCTTGACCGACTGACAGGAGAACACCAATGACCCCGACACTCGATCGCCGTGCCTTACTCGTCTCTGCTGCAGCCATGGCTACGCCTGCTTTTGCTGCCGAGGAGCGCGTCTCAACCGCGACGCCTTGGGCTAGAGGCGATGTGATCGTCGCTGCTACCGTGATGGACAATCCCGAGGACGATCACGCTGGCACCGGGCGGTTGCTGCAGTACGATGCCGACTTGAAGCTCAAGGGCGCGCTATGGATCAAGCAGACCAAGCATAAGCTGAGCGGATTGACCTTCGGGCCGGACAAAATTCTGTATGGCTTCGCGCCGCTGAACCACGCCGTCATCGAAATCGGCCCTGACGCCAAGGAACGTCCGCTGTTCCAGTTTGCCGACCGCGCCTTCAGCAACATCAGTTTCGCCAAGGACGGCACGTTCTTTAT
>VGEM01000436.1 GCA_016869315.1 Alphaproteobacteria bacterium
GGATGGTCACGTGTTGCTGATCCGGCGTGGCAAGGAACCGCGCCGGGGCGAGTGGAGCATCCCCGGCGGGACCCAGGAACTCGGCGAAACCGTGCGCGAAACAGCCGTGCGCGAGGTCATGGAAGAAACTGGCGTATCGATTTCCAACCTCCGCCTGCTCGACGTGGTCGACGCCTTCGGCCGGCACCCGGATGGACGTCTTCGAACTCAATGGACCCTGATCGACTTTGCCGCCGACTGGGCTGCCGGAGAGCCTTGTCCGGGTGGTGACGCGATGGAGGCCCGCTGGGTGCGCTCGGAGGACGTCGGCGGCCTGGGCCTTTGGTCGGAAACGGTCCGCATGATTCGCGCGGCCGGAGGGTAGGCCGTGTTCGAGGTCGATTTCAAACCCGCCACGGCGCCCTTGTTCACGCTGCGCATTTGCATCAACCGGCGTTTGAACACCGACAATCTGCCGAATTGCACCGGGCGCGGCTCGCGAGGACTGGCCGATCAACTTGAGCAATTGATCGACGGTGAAGGTCTGCCGGTGAAGGTCTTGCGCGGACCCTGCATGAACAACTGCGCCAAGGGCCCGAACCTCAAGATTCAAGGCGCCGACTATTTCAATCTCGACAGCGACGTGTCCGACGCCCGCGTCGAAGAAATCATGTCCGCCGTCCGCCGCGAAGTGGCGTGCCGCACCAGCGGCGCTGCGCCGGGGCCGGCGGTATGACGACGGTCGTCCTTGTCGCCGCGGCTCTGGCGCTGATCATCGTTGGCATCGCGCTCGTGTTGCCGTGCCCCGCGTGCGAGCGCCGACGGGAACGCTTGAAAGCCGCCTACGACTCGTGGCGTCGCCGGCAGCCTCACTGAACCATTTTTAGGACTGGCTCGATCAGTTCGAGAGACTGGCGGCGAATGAACGGCCACTGGGCGTAGGGCCAGATGAACGCCCGCACCATGCCGTTACCCATCGGCACCTTTTCGAACAAATCTTTGACGAAGAACGCGATCCCCGTAATGCAATAGAAGGCCTGTAGCAGAAATAACTTGCTCATATTGCCATCCCCCGGATACACGTTGCCGGGGAATATTGCGCCGCCCGCCCCTCAATGTCGAGCGCGATCTAAAAATATCAAGACTTCGGTGCGTCGGTCGTCTCGGGCTTTTTCGCGAGCTCCGCCATCTTCTTCTTGAGGGCATTGACCTCGTAGGCCGGGACCTGGAACAGCCAGCCGGTGGATCGCGCGTTGATGTCGGCCATGACTTTCTGCCAATCGACCGGCGCTTCTCCGCCGCCCTCCGTCGTCGCCGGCGCCACACCGTCCGGTGGCGCCTCGGCCACCACCCTCACCCAGTTCTGCCCATCGAGTTCGGCGTATTCGAGTTTCACCTTGAATCCGTCAAAGCCCTCGAACTCGGCACGAATGGTCTTGTCGGCGGGCAGCGGCTCGCCCGTATCCTTCTTGACGTCATCGAGCAGAAAAACCGACAGCACCCGGCCAAAATCGTCGGCGGCAAAATCACTCGTCGGAACCATCCCCTGGGGAAGGTTGAGAATTGCGAAGCTCGCGTCCGAAGCCGCCGCCTTGCCGACAATGACTTTGTCACCATCGGGATGGACGACAGTCACGGTCTTGATCTGCTTGTCCTTGATGTCGGCGATGTCGCGCACGAGGAAGTCGCGCATCTTATCACCCGGGCTAATCTCGCCCAACGCCAGGAACGTCTGCGCCTCGCCAGGCAGGCGGATGTAGGTACCGCCTTCCTTGCTGCCGAGCGTGAACTTGCGTTTGCCGATCACCAGCGCCGCGAGGTCCTTGCCCTCGCCGTCGAGCAATCTGACTTCCTTGGCGCGGCTGTCCTTGGCGTCGGGCTCCTGGAGGTCGAGCCGCTCATACCGATCGGGCTGGCTGGTCTTGGCCTCCAATTTCGCGAGCCGCGTGATCTTGAGGACCAGCTCGTCGACTTTCTTGGCATCGGCCGGAAAATTGTCGCGCTCGCGCACGAGCCAGGTTCCGTTGCTGCGATCGAGCGATGCCGTGCCTTCGCGATGCCGAACAACGACGGTCTTGAGTTTGTTCAGATCGTTCGTCAGTGCCGGGAACACGCGTTCGCCTGCGACATCGGAGCTCTCGAACTTCGGTTGACGCGCAATGCTGAACGCAGCAAGCGCCACGGCGATCACCGTGACGACCGAGAGAATTTGGAATGACTTGATGTTCATGTGACGCTCCGCATATCAGGCGGTCTTGGCGCGCCGGCGCGCGCGTGAACCGGCCAGCACGATCAAAATCACGCCAAAAACCAGAGGTACGCCGGCGATATTGACGAACTTCAGCGCGCCTTCGATACGATCGATGTTCTCGCGCAACGCACGCTGAACGTCGCGAAGTTCGCGCCTGGTTGAAATAATCTCGCCCCGATAGTTCTCGATCGCCTTGGAATCCTCGGCGCTCAGCATGGTCTCCTCGCCCTCGGGCTGGCGCAACTGAATCTCGTTGACCTTGGTTTGCAGGTCGTCGAGCCGCGTCAGTAGCGCCTGTTCCGACTCGCGGAATCGCTGTTCGGCGTCGAGCCTGATGGTTTCAATCAATTCGAACGTCCGGCGTTGCGCGCCCCGCCCGCGAAGCGCCGACAACGCCGGCGAGCCGGTCAGATTGCCGAGCGCATTGAGCAGGAACGCGGGATTGTCGGCGGTCGGGACCAGGACCGGGCGTCCGAGAAAATTCGAGGTCTGGGCCCAGAACCTTTCCGACAGCAAGTCGGCGTCGGAGACAATCACGACTTGAATGGAGTCCTTTGCCTCGGCGAGATGTTCCGCCTTCTCGGCGCTTTCTGCCTCTGTACTGTTATCGGTTTTGGGGGCGCCGTCGGGAAAAGCCGATTTGGCCTTGCCCGAAATGCGGGCCGCCAGAATCTCGCGCTTGTCGGCCGGCTGGAATTCGCGGAACAGGGCGAC
>VGEM01000437.1 GCA_016869315.1 Alphaproteobacteria bacterium
CAAGCAGGGTGCGCTGCTCCACGCTCGGCGACGACTTGAGAACGAAGTAATAACCGGCGACGCCGAGGAGTCCGAGGCCGACGACCAAAAGTCCGGTCACGGCGCCAGATTGAAAAGCGACGGCATGTGCCTCTTTCAATCCCCCGGTCATGGCCGCAGCCGCGGTACGCACGTTGGCGCGGACCGAGATATTCATGCCGGCATAACCCGCGGCTCCCGAGAGCACCGCACCGATGACGAAACCGATGGCGACCGTCACGCCAAGCGTCGCGGCCAGGATGATGGCGACGACCACGCCGACGATTCCGATCGTGGTGTATTGGCGATTGAGATACGCGGCGGCGCCTTCCTGAACGGCGCCGGCGATTTCCTGCATGCGCTCATTGCCGGCCGGCAAGCCAAGCACCCGCCGTGTGGCGTACGCCCCATAGAGGACTGCGAGAATGCCGCAGCCCAGGACCAACAGTTCGAGATTACTCATGGTTCCCCTTGTCAGTTGCGAGCGGCAGATTCGGACCGTCCGACGCTGCCCGGAAAATTCGAAAAAACCTTATATGTCAGTCGATTAGGCGACAACCCCTGGGCCCTGTCTTGGGCCGCGGCGGCAAACTGCCAGAACCATCCCCGCCGCGCAACCGGCAATCAGTTCAAGGCGCCAAACGACTGCTCGAAAACGTTGATCAAGAGGACGTCGCGGACATTGTCGCCATGGACAGCCTTTGCGATTTTCACGAACCGTCGCTTGACCTCAGGGAGATTGATGGAGTCGTTCTTCTCGAAATGCACCGAGAAATAAGAGGTGAATTCCTTGATCACTTCGTTTTCAAAACGCGGTTCGAACATTTCAACCGCATCCTTGGCGCCGGGCGCAATCCATAGTCGCACACTCAAGTAAACCTGCGTGATCTTCTGACCATTCACGATGACCGGAATGATCAGGTCGCGCATGTCGACGAATGGGATCACCGCCGGCGGCGGTTCGAAGGGCTTCGCCGCCTTTTCGGCCTTCGCGGCGGCTGCCGCCGCTTCCTCGCCTTCGCCCTGTTTCGACGGATTGAACGGATTGGGCAGCATGCCGAGCATGATCATGCCGCCGACGCCGCCACCGCCGATCAATATAAACAGGATGAGAATCACCAGAAATCGCTTCACGCCGTGATCCTTCGCAAATCAGAAATGCCGATAGCCCGGTAAGGCGACAGGATACTCGATCCCGGCGCGATCCAAAACACGGACTCGCGTACCAGCCATGATCGTGCCGATGACCGTGATCGGCGGCTCGCTCGGCGCTTCAAGAAAGGCCCGCCTGGCATCCGGGAGGGTGAAAGCGATTTCGTAATCGTCTCCTCCACCAAGTACGGCGTCCATCAGGCGGGGATTCTCGGTGAGCGCGCGCCGCGCCGCCGGCGACAATGGCAGGCGGTCGATTTCGATCGTGGCGCCGACGGCTGATTGCTCGCAGATGTGGCCAACGTCGGCGACAAGCCCATCGGACACGTCGAGTGCCGCGCTCGCGTTTCCGCGAAGCGCAATGCCGAGCGCCAGCCGTGGCCTTGGCAACCGATAGCGATCGACCAGAGCGGGATCGTTAGACTTGAGCCCGAGCGCCGCATCGCCAATGGTTCCGCTGACACAAAGGAGATCGCCCGGGCGGGCGCCCGAGCGCCTAATCATCTGCCCTTGCGGCACCTGGCCAAGGGCAGTCACCGACAGCGCCAACGGCCCTGGTGTTGAGGTTGTGTCACCCCCGATAAGCGGCACACCGAATTCGCGAACGTCTGTCGCCAGTCCATCTGCAAAGGCGCGCAGCCAGGCATCGGTGGTGCCGTGCGGCAGAGTCAATGTCAGCAAAAACCCGGCCGGGTCCGCGCCTTTTGCGGCAAGGTCGGACAAATTGACACGTAGCGCCTTCCGGCCGATCGACTCGGGCGGATCGTCGGGTTTGAAATGGACACCAGCGATCAGGGCATCGGTTGTGACGACAATCTCATACCCGGGCCGCGGCATGATCGTCGCGGCATCGTCGCCAAGGCCATAGGCGCCGGGGGCGCCCCGGGCGAGCGGCGCCATCAAATCGCGGATGAAGCCGAACTCATCCATGACCCGAGGCGGGGCGCGCCGCGGAAACGTCGTCAAAGCGACCGAGCGCACGCGCCGCCTTGTCGAGCACGGCGTTGACCATGCCGGGTTCCGGCCCTTCGTAGAACGCTTTGGCGACCTCGACGCCCTCGGATACCGTGACCTTCGGTGGGATGTCGGTCCGGCACAAGAGTTCAGCGACACCAGCGCGCAGGACGCAGTCAACCAGTGTTTCGAGCCGCTCGATTGGCCAGCTTTGGGAGAGGCTGCCCGTCATGATCGAGCGAACTTCGTCGGCGCGGTCGAGGGCACACCGCACGACATCGACCAGGAGTTCGGTATCGGGTTCCGGGAGGTCGACGGAAACCTCGGTCGATCCATCGGGGCCGTCCAGCAACGTGATCCGGCCTTGCCTGCCGGCAACAAAGTCTTTGAGTACGGCGGTGGGATCGGCGCCCGAGACGACAATCTGGTACAGCGCCTGTACCGCGCAAAGCCGTGCAGCGCGGCGACTGGACGCAAGCTCCGGAGCCGACGCGGCGAAAGACGTTGGCGATCCGCTCATCTCGATTGACCCGACAAGTCAAAGAACATGCGTTCGGGCACTTTCACCCGAACGTCCAAGACTGGTTATAGGCCGAAGTGCCGCTTGAGCTCAATCATGCGAAGGCAGGCCTTAGCCGCGCGGCCGCCGACGTCGTCGTCGCCGTCCGGATCGGCCCGGGCTTCGGCCAGCTCCCACGTCGGGCAGGTCAAGATACCGTTGCCGACCGCGACATCGTGATCGAGTGCGATCCGTGTCACGCCGCCCATCGATTCGTGACAGACATG
>VGEM01000438.1 GCA_016869315.1 Alphaproteobacteria bacterium
CCGTCATGTTCCGCGTGCGAACCATCAGTGAGAAGATTCCGCCGGTGTCCCATGGCATCGCGCCCGCGCGAACGCGCTGCTGCCGGTCGACGTTCGTAAACTGAATGAAACGCACTAGGCCCTGAGCCTCGTTGCCACAATGAAATAGCGCCTCCTCGGCGGCGGCGCTGACCGGAAGGCCCCAGGCCGCAAGCTGCGAGGCGGAAACCGGACCGCGATGGCCGAGCATCCAGCCAAACTCGACCGTCGCAAGATCAATCCAGACGCGCAGATCCCGAACCGAAATCACGGCTTCCTTCCACCCGCCGCCAATGTCCATTGCCGTGTTCATTTCCGTCACGCTCCCGAATTTTCCGCGGTCCGCCGTTCTTCCTATGCGACGGATGACGAAACAAGCGGAAAATCTTGCGCCGTCCGACTATGGTGCGCGTCCATGCCAGAGCCCGCAGCGCCAATCGCCATGAACCAGCCACCCTTGACCCGCCCCGGTCTTGGGCCCATCGCCCTCGCGCTCGGGGTCGGCGCCATCGGCGGAGCGCTCTTTTCGGCACTCAACGTACCGCTTGCGTGGATGCTTGGAGCAATGATCTTCAATATCGCCGCCTCCGTGTACGGGTGGCCGGTTCTGATCCCCCATCGGATGCGGATCGCCTTCGTCTGCGTGGTCGGTGTCTTTCTCGGCGGCGCATTCGGGCCCGACATGATGGATCGCATCCGCTCGTGGGCCGTCAGTTTGTCCCTCGTGCTGCTTTTCGTGCCGCTGATCACATTCGTCGCCTTCCTCTACTATCGCCTGGTCGCGAAGTTCGAGCGGGCCACAGCGGTCTTTTGCGGCGCCCCCGGCGCGCTGTCGGCGGCCACGATCATCGGTGGCGAATGGGGCGCGGACGAACGCCTGATTGCCCTCACGCAAGGCATGCGCGTCGTGTTGGTCGTGATCCTGCTGCCGCAGATCGTGATGTATCTCATTACCTCGACGCCGCATCTCGCGCCCGATGCCGCTGCTGATGCCCCGTTCGTTGCGATGGACGCGTTGCTTCTTGCCGGGGCGGCCGGTGTCGGATTTCTGGCGTCGATCGTATTCGGTGCGCCGGCACTGGCACTGACCGTGGCGATGGTCGCAACCGCGGCACTCTATCTGACGGGGACCGTCAGCTACCATCCGCCAGAGGCAATCCAGAACATCGCGTTCTGGGTTCTCGGTTCTTCAATCGGTTCGCGGTTCTCGACCGTCTCGCCGGCGACATTTTTTCGCGTCAGCAAGCACGGCGTTGCCGCCACGGCGCTCATCGTCGCGGTATCCGCTCTGTATGCCCTGATGGTCTCGCGACTCGCGGGGACGCCGTTCCTGGCGACGCTGATTTCATTCACGCCGGGAGGAATTCCGGAGATGAGCTTGATCGCAATCGCCTTCGACATCGACCCCGCGTTCGTGGCTGTCCATCATCTGGTTCGGATCGGCTTTTTGATCGTCGCCATGCCGATCGCGGGACGAATGTTATTTGGCGCCGGGAAATGATGCTTCTGTCACTTCAACGCCCAGATCGCCTGGTCCTCAAGGCGAAGCGGCGCGCCCGGCTGGTAAAGTTCCGGAGATCGCTGTTGCATGCCGAACAAGTGGCCTTCAGGATCGACCGCGTAGGTGAGCGTTCCGCCAGCAATGGTCATCTCGTTGATCACGGTTACGCCCTTTGACTTGAGCCGCGCCGTCATCGTCTTGATGTCGAGCACGCGGGCGATCCAAACGTCGGGAACCGTCGCCCGATCCGCGGGCACAGCGCGTTTCGTTCCGCCGGGACGAAGTGTCAGCGATGTGGTGCGACCGAGACCAAGAACCGCGCCCTGTGGCGTCGGCGGCAAGAAATGGTCGATGCCGAGCGCATCGGCATAGAAATTCCCCATGGCCACCGGGTCGACCACCTTGACGATAATGCTGGCGATGTCCTGAACCCCGGGTCCGGGTTGAGCGACACCCGGCAGAACGATGTCGGGTTTCGTTCGGTGCACCTCAGCCATCCGGTCCGAGGGGTAAGGCGACCCGGCGGGGCTTTCCGCGATCGCGATGAAAAAGCCATCCGGGTCTTTGAACTGAGCGTAGCGCGGGGTTCCAGGAGATTCCTCGACCACCGGCGCACCGGTGGCGCGGACCATGTCACGCACAGCGTCAAACTCGCGCGCTCGCAGTACAGGAATCACGTCGCCGATCATGGCCTCGCCGTCGGCGCTGGGCACGCGCGAGCTCAATTCGAACATCGCGATGTCGCCCGCCCATAGCATCTTATTGTTGCGTGGCGGTGGGGCCGGCGGGCGCAGGGTGCGCATGCCGAACGTACGTTCGTAAAAATCCGCCAGCGTGAATTGATCTTTGAGCGTTCGACGGACGAACCAGCCCAGTCCCATCACCAGATCGTTAGCCATCGTTGTGCCGCTCCCCAATGAGCCTATTCTGAAGTCTAACTGACCGACGGTTTGTATCACAAATCTAATCGACGAGGCTCGCTTGCATCACTCGGTGCACCGCCTATCATTCCGGCGGATTGCCAAGGATTTTGACCATGCCAATTCTTCCTCCACCCCGCTCGTTTCCAGCCAGCGTTCAAGTCGTGGTCGCGGGCGCAGGCGCTTGCGGATTGACGGCGGCACTGGCCGCCCGAGATGCCGGAGCCGAGGTGCTGGTATTGGAGCGCGATGCGACTCCGCGCGGCACGACCTCGATGTCACAAGGAACGATCTGTGCCGCCGGAACGCGCATGCAAAGGGCCGCCGGCATCGAGGATAATCCCGACATCTTTTACGCCGACGTCATGGCCAAAACCGAGGGCAGGACCGATCCGGCGCTAGTGCGCGCCGTGACCCGCGAAGCGGGGCCGAC
>VGEM01000439.1 GCA_016869315.1 Alphaproteobacteria bacterium
CATCGTCGGGCTTCACGCCACGCGCAGCGAGGAAGTGCATGAAGGTGGCGGATAGCGGCAGTGATGGTCCGGTCGACTCCAACACCACCGGCGCGACGTCGAGCAAAACGTCTTTCAGCGCCGCATCGAAATCGGCGAGCGAGCGCGTCGCAACACCATGCACGCCGCCGGGATCGGTCTTGAGCACGATCGACGTCGCGCCGCCTTCGAGGTCTTCCAAGATCTGTCGATTGGCGACGGCCGGATCGGGATGGTCGTGCGCGGAGCGAATATCCCAGCCGCCTTGAGATGTGCTCAGCGCCGAGCTGCCGCGCACATAGGGTGCGCCGCCCGGAAGGCCTGCGACATCCGCGGCGCTGATGTCGGCGCGGGTGTAGAGCGGCTTGATGGCGAGGCCATCGTAGGTGCGGCTGACGAGCTTCTTGTCGAACGGCGCCCCGGCCAGAACCTTGTCGACCAGCTTCAGCCACGCCTCATCTGTCGCCGCCGCAAAATCGGCGGCGAGGGGGAGGATGTCGTCGGATGACCCAGAATTCGACACGGCACGTCGACCAAATCGTAGTCATTGAGATCAAAGCCCGTCTTAGTAAGGACGTGGCCTAACGTCAAATATCTTGGTTGGTGGGCGGTTGCTTCACTTCAGGCGGCATAGGCCATGCGTCGGGGGTGAATTGACGACGCTCGCTGAACATCCAGGATGCTATACCGATATCGAACCCCCAGCGAACATTGATGACCAAGACATCCACATCATCCAGAATCTCAGGGCGTTCGAAAATCACGTTGGCCAAGTCGGAGGTGATCTGATCGATGTCGTCTGGGTCGTGATAGAGACGGGCGTTGACTGCGACAAATCGGGTGGACGATATTCCGGTCCTCACTGTTGACACGACCGTCTGGCCCTTTTCGACTGTGGCTGTCATGACCCCTGGAATACGAAGTGCCGACTGGTAGGAATCGAATAGAGAAACTGCCGCCGTTCCATCGATCCTTGCAATGGCAAGTCCCAAAAAGATCAATCCAACGAGAAGTATGGCGGAAGCGATCGCCAAGTGTGGCTTCCAGATATTCCACTCAGATGCAGGTCCCGAGCTCCGACGATCGACCACCATAGTGCCAGCAAGCATATCGTGTAGAGATCGGCGATTTCGTCGATTGAACAAGTACAGGTATGCGATCGTGATCATTCCGCCGAAGATCACGAAAATCGCGACGCTGAACAGGGCCAGCCCCACAAATCCGAATGACTCGTCAGCCCTTGCCTCAATACCATTAAGAATAAACGGGATAACAAGGAGCAATGAACGAGCCGATGACCGCTGCAGCGAAACTGGGAGATGGTCTCTCCCCACTACTTGGAGCTTGAGAAATCGCTTGCCAACTGTCGACCCTCCACCGACGCGGCTGTTCATGATTGCGAAATACGGAAACGCGAGCGCGATGCCCAGGAAGTTGCCTTCCCAAGTCCATGCAGAAAATAGATCGAAGAACGTAAATCCAATCACCATCCCGTAGGCGCCGACCACGAGCAAGTCGACCAGCAAGGCAGCGATACGGCGCCAAAAACCAGCGTGAATACTGGATGTGGTTGGCGTGCTGGCTTGATCCACCGATGTTCCCCGTCGCTTACTTGCCAGCGCGCTTCGCCGCCTCCGCCAAGCGCTCGACGTCGCGCCAGACGCGGAAGAAATTTCCGCTCCAAATCTTGCCGATATCGCGTTCGCTATAGCCGCGTTTGACCAGCTCGGCGGTGACATTGGGCGCCTCGGCGACGGACTTGTAACCGACCACGCCGCCGGCGTGTTCCATGTCGGTCGAGATGGCGACGTGATCGATGCCGACCACCTTGATCGCGGCGTAGATGGAATCGACGAAGTCCGACACATTGGCCCCCGGCCAGCGGGCGCGATAGGCGTCCATCTCCTTGCCGAAGGCGGCGAGCCTGTCGCCCGCCAGTTTCGATCGCGCTTCGGTGAAGGTCTTGAGATCGTAGCGTCTCTCGATTGCGGCCAGATCGGCATTCTGCTCGGCCGACGGCGCCTTGAGGTAGATATTGAAGGCGACGATGCCGATGACGCCGCCTTTCGCCGCGATTGCCTTCATTTCGACGTCGGTAAGATTGCGCTCCGTATCGACCACGCTTTTGACACCGACGTGCGAGGCCACCACCGGTGTCGTCGACAACTCGACCGCCTGCATCAGTGCCTTGCCGGTGATCTGCGAGACATCGACGATGATGCCAAGGCGGTTCATCTCGGTGACGGCCTGTTTGCCGAGCGACGAGAGCCCGCCATGCTCCTCCGCTTTGTCGCCCAGTCGCTCCTGCGGCCGGTTGGAATCGGACCATTGGTTATGGCCGGCATGATTGAACGCAACCATGCGAAGGCCGCGCGCCTGCAGTTCCGGCAGCCACCCGAGCGATTCTCCAAAGGGGTAGGCATTGACGACCGAGATCAAGACAAAGTGCTTGCCGTCGCGTGCCGCCCTTTCGGCCTCGGCAGCGGATCGCGCCAGCACAATTCGCTCCGGGTATTTCTTGAGCATCGCGTCGATCGCCGCCAGTTTGTGGTCGGCGTCGGTGCGGGCCTTGGCATAGGACGCGGCATCGCGTTTGCCCTGAGGCACGAAAATGACGAAGGCGGCGCCGTCGAGCTTGCCCTGGTCCATCTTGGGCAGGTCGACCTGCATCGGTGTTTCAAGGCCCGCGTCCTTGGCGCCTTCCATGAAATCGAAGGGAATGTCGATCTCGGCGTCGAACGTCACGGTGCGATCGTGAATGCGCCGGGCGTGATCGGTGTCGGACGTGCCTGCGCAGCCCGCCAGCATGAACAGCACTGCGACGGATGTTGGCAAACGGCTCATGACGAGTT
>VGEM01000440.1 GCA_016869315.1 Alphaproteobacteria bacterium
AGGGTATTCCCTACGCCGCGCCGCCGGTCGGCGCGCTGCGCTGGCGCGCGCCGCAACCCGCCCAACCGTGGACCGGGGTGCGCGGCGCCACATCGTTCGGCGCCAAATGCCCGCAGCCGAAAGATGAGTTCACGCGATCGCTCGGAACCACCTCGGAAGATTGCCTGTTTCTCAACATCTGGGCGCCGCGCGACGCCAAGAAGTTGCCGGTGATGGTCTGGATTCATGGCGGCAGCTACGCCCGCGGTTCGGGCGCGCAGCGTGTCTACGATGGCGCGGCGTTGGCCAAGCGCGGCGTCGTTCTGGTGACCATCAATTACCGCCTCGGACGCCTCGGCTTCTTCGCTCACCCCACCCTCAAAGCCGATCGCGATGCGAACTACCCGTCGGAACCGATGGGCATGTACGGCATCATGGATCAAATAGAGGCCCTGAAATGGGTGAAGCGCAACATCGCGGCTTTCGGCGGCAATCCCGACAGCGTCACGATCTTCGGCGAATCCGCCGGCGGCGGATCGGTCAGCTATCTGATGGTCTCGCCGCTCTCAAAAGGACTATTCCATCGCGCCATTAATCAGTCAGGCGGCGGCGGCCTTTCGCTCGACATGACCGTGGAACAACCTTTGCCCAACCGGCCGTCAGTCATGGAGGCGGCGAAGGATTTTCTCAAGGCAGAGGGCCTCCCCGATACGATCGATGCCAATGGCCTTCGCGCGCTGCCGGTCAAAACGCTGCTCAATGCTCAGCCGCCGCCAGGGCGCGTGTGGGCGTTCATCGACGGCACCGTCGTGCCCGATCTCGTCGGAAAAATGTTCACCGAGGGACGTCAGCACGCTGTTCCTTTTCTGATCGGCGGCAACAGCTTCGAAGGGTGGATGACCGCCAATGTTCCGAACGCGATCAAGCGCATGGCCCCAGAAGTGACGCCCGAGCAATTGGAGGCGCTCTATGGCAAACGCACCGAGCACGAATACGCTCAGCAATGGTTCGGCGATAACACGTTCATCGCCGCAGCCAAGCTGCAGGCGGCCACCATGGTCAATGCCGGCGGCGGCAAGGGCGTGCCGGCATATCTCTACTATATGACCTACCAAACGCAGGCGACGCGCGGGCAGTTCACGGGCGTGCGCCACGCTGATGAGCTGCCCTATGTCTTCGAGACACTGAAGCCGACCGTACCCGGGGCAGTCGATGCCGATTTCAAGACCAGCGCCCTGATCGCGTCCTACTGGACCAACTTTGTCAAGACCGGAAATCCAAACGGCCGTGGCCTGCCGGTTTGGACACCGTATTCGGCAGCGACCGACACGTGGCACGAGATCGGCGACACCGTCGCGTCCAGGCAAGGCGTGCTTGCCGGCAGACTCGACTGGCACATTGCGCGGTACAAACGATTGGCGGGCGTTCCATGACCGTTACGCTACGTCGCGCCACCCGCGACGATGTTCCTCGCATTCTCAAGATGCTGACCGACGATCCGCTTGGAAAGACGCGGGAGACAACCTCAGGCCCGATCGAAGACAGCTACTGGCGTGCGTTCGACGCCTGCGAACGCGACACTCACAGCGAAATGTTGATGGCCGAGCGCGACGGTGCCGTTATTGGCTGCTTGCAACTCACCTTGATTCCCGGCTGCAGCCGCAAAGGCGCGACTCGGGCGCAAATCGAGAGTGTGCGAATCGCCGGCCCCCACCGCGGCAAGGGTCATGGCGCGGCGATGATTCGCGCCGCCCTCGCCAGGGCCAAGGAAAAAGGTGCCGTCTTCGCCCAGCTGACAAGCGATGTGCGCCGCAACGATGCGCGCAGGTTCTATGAAAAACTGGGTTTCGCCGCGAGCCATGTCGGCTTCAAACTCGATTTGTGAGCGCGGCTCGAATCAGCGTTGACCCTCACCTCCGAATTGGCGACGGTGCGGGCAACACAAAGGGGGATGACACATGCCAAAAAGCGCACAAAAAATCTGGGACATCATTTGCATCGGCGCCGGTTCGGCCGGGTTGCCGCTCGCCATCAAGGCGGCCGAACGCGGCGCCAAGATTCTGCAGCTGGAAGCCGACTATCGGGTCGGCGGCACGCTCTTCTGGTCATCGGGGCAAATCAGCGCCGCGGGCACCCGCTTGCAGAAGATGCACGGTATCGAGGATTCGGCCGAGGAGCACTATCGCGACGCCCAGAAGGTCGCCCGCAACACGATCGATCCCGTGGTGCTCAAGCTCAATTGCGACCACGCCGGCGCCACCATTGACTGGCTGATGGACCTGGGCCTCAAGTATGCCCCGGGCACTCCGGTTGCGGGCGAAGCGCATGAGCCGTATTCGACGCGGCGCTATCAGTGGGGCACCAATGCCGCCGTCTCGATTCTCGACGTGCTCAAGCCCGCCCACGACAAATTGCTCCGCGCCGGCAAGATCGATCTTCGCCTGCAACACCGCATGACCAGCCTGATCACCGACAAGAAGGGCGCCGTCATCGGCGTCGCATGTGACACCCCGTCGGGCAAGCAGACGTTCCATGGCAAGAACATTGTGCTTGCCTCGGGCGGGTACGCTGCCAATCCGGACCTCTGGGCCGAGATCACGCCTCAGTTTCCGCTCTGCTCGTACTGCAACCCCTACTCCCGCGGCGACGGCATCGTGGCGGCGCGCAAACTCGGCGCCAAGGTCGACCGCGGCGACATGTATCTCAACACCTTCGCCGGTTTTCGCGAGAACCCAAACGACCCGACCACGGGGACGTTCCTGCTGTTCTCGCCACGCATGCGCAACATCTGGGAAATTTTCGTCAATAGAAACGGCGAACGATTCATGCAGGAGGATCATCCCAGCATCGATTACCGCGAGCGCAGCCTGCTGGCAGCGCCGGGCAAC